>JAFROJ010000050.1 GCA_017429765.1 Bacteroidales bacterium
GCTTGTTTTATTTGCAGAAAATGCTTATATTGAGGTCAGAAACCTGCAAATAATTGAAGCGAAATGATCGGCCAAACACCCAAGGAGCATCAGATGTCCATCTTCGAAGTCGCACTGGAAAGTTTCATCGATATGAACCACGAACTGGTCCTTCTGTCCAAGCAGATTGAGTGGGAGGAGGTGGAGTCGGAGTTCGCGGAGTACTACTGCTCGGACAACGGGCGTCCGAGCGTTCCGATTCGAAAGATGGTGGGGATGATGCTTCTGAAGAACATCTACAACCTGAGCGATGAGGGTGTGGTGGCCCGTTGGATGGAGAACCCGTACATGCAGTACTTCACAGGCGAAAAGGTGTTCCAGAAGCGTCCGCCGATGAATCCGATCGACATGACGAAGTTCCGGAAGCGTATTGGCCCTCAGGGGGCCGAGAAGATCTTCAAGATCAGCCTGATGGTGAATGCGAGAGAGATTACGGCAAAGGAGATGAAGATGGTGATGATAGACAGCACGGTGCAGGAGAAGAACATCACCTTCCCGACGGACGCGAAGTTGTACCGAAAGATCATCGCCAAGGTGCTGAAGATGGCTCGGAAAGAGGACATTGAGCTTCGCCGTACATACACTCGCGAGTTGAAGGAGTTGAAACTGAAGGTCAGGTTCATGAACCATCCGACTCGGATGAAGGATGGGAAGAAGGCCGTGAGGCGTATCCGTACAATTGCCAGGGCTATGGTGAGCGACATCGCCAGGAAGATGGATGATCATCAATTGTCCATCTACGGAAAGGACCTGGATCTGTTTATGAGGGTAATCAACCAGGAGCGCAACGACAAGGATAAAGTGTACAGTCTGCATGAGCCGGAAGTCCAGTGTATCTCGAAGGGGAAGGAGCATAAGAAGTACGAGTTCGGGAACAAGAGCGCGATAGCCAAGACGCGTAGCGGTCTGATTGTGAGCGCACTGGCTTTTAAGGGGAATCCATACGATGGCCATACGATATCCGCTCACCTGGAGCAGACCACGCGACTGACCGGATATACACCGGAGGAGGCTGTGACGGATCGGGGATACCGTGGGAAGAAGGAGATTGGCCGTACTAAGATCAGCATTCCGACATCCGGAACTCCCAGCCAGAGCTACTATCAAAAAACGAAGGCCAGGAAGAAGTTCCAGAAACGTGCGGGCATTGAGCCGGTCATCGGCCACCTGAAATCAGACCACCGGATGATACGAAACTTCCTGAAGGGTACCCAGGGAGACGCCATCAATACGCTGATGGCTGCCGCAGCATACAACATGAGGCATTGGATGAACAAAAATGCCTTGTCTTCTTTTGTCTCATGGCTGAAAACGCTTGTCGGACGCCTCGAGAATGTATTATTTGGAAACGATAACAAAAACGCCTGCCTATGCCCGACGCTCGCAGCGGTCGCGTAGAGAGGGGTTTAGCAGGCTTGACTACTTAAGCTCCTCCTCTCTTTTCTCCTGTTGGTCTGCAGTATGTTCGTTCGAAAGTAGATTTGCCAGCAAGAAAATCGCAAATAACCCAAATAAGGCAACATTGATCAATAATGTAGCCTTATGCTTCTCAGGCTGGGCTATCATAACAATGACGCCGATAATGAAGGTAAGCAGGAAGTACGCAGATGTTGCGACAAATAAGGGCCGCCTATAATCAGTGGCGACTGAATTCTTCCTTAACATCAACGGGGTGCAAAGCAAGACAGCATACGAAAACAAGATTGCACCAAAAGAAATCCATACGGCCGTATTGTTATCAGTTCCAGACAGGGTGAAAAAGAATACCAGGAACACAATTACAAATACGGTATCTAATGCAAGCCAAAAGATATTTGTTCGTTTCATAATCTACATCTGGCTAAGGATTTCACTCTTCTTTGCATCAAAATCAGCCTGAGAGATAAGCCCCATATCCAGCATCTCCTTAAGCTGCTTCAGCTTTTCCATTATCGGATTCCCACCTGTCGATGGATTCTGGATAGTTTGCCCCTGCATTGTTTGCTGTCCCATGCCTCCAAAGATTCCGCCAGCTGCCATGCCGAGTCCTAATCCTGCGCCAGCTGCTGCAATACCACCGCTTCCTGGATTCTTTGCAACGTCTTTGAGAATGTCTACCTGTTGCTGAGCCGCCCAATTCTGACCAAGATAGTTCATCCTTGCCCTATCGGTGATCATCTTCTGGATTTCAGGATCATCAGATGTGGCCTTGCATGAAGCGACCGAAAAAGCATCCAGCTTTAATCCGTATTCCTCAATAATGGAGGCAATATGGGGCTCAATCTCGGCGGCAATCTCAACCGTATTGCGAACAGTCTCAAAGATTACCTTACCTGATGCTTTCAGTCGATCAAGAGTTTGACTGAGTGAATTGACAATGTGCATTTGGAATTCATTGGCAAAGTACTTCTTTAATCCCTGCTGAGTTTCAAAATCAACATTGTTGCCCAACAACTTGGTAAGGAACTTGGCCCCATTATCAATATGGACCTTAAAAGCGCCATAAGACTTGACATTCAAATTACCGAATGTGTCGTCATAATACTGAATCGGAGACATTGTACCCCATTCAATCTCTTGGCTATGGGCAGTACGCACAAAATAGGCAACACAGTTGAACGTGCTAATGCCTCCGGAGAAAGCATTGCGTAAACGACTTATAACAGGGTAGTTTTGTGTCGATAGTTTATATGTCCCGTTCGTAAATGTTTGCTCAATAACGCCACCTTTAACGAAAATTGCCTCCTCGCCGGGCATTACAATCAAGGTCGAATTCGTATTGAAATCTTCTTCCGGCTGTCGCCAGATCAAAAGGCTTCCATCCCCCGAATTCTTTATAACATCTACCCAGTGCTTTTTCCCTCCCACATAGGCAGATTCATTCGGATTCTTATTGTTAAATAGTCCCATAATACATAGAGTTAAGGATAATCAATGAAACAAATAGTGCCGCAGCAAATTGACAGGCGATGAGCAATTAAACGTAAAGCCTTGAATGTGTTATACTTTTTAAGTGCCATAGTTGCATACACAGAGCAAGACGGCATACAGACGCATTTGCGGCGGGTTCGCTCTGGTGCATAGTGCTGATATAACTCGATAAGTGTGATGAGAATCTGTTTATGCAATAGAAGGCATATAAAACAAGTCACAAACAGGTATATACGCAAAAAGTAATTGAGGGGGAATGACCCCCACTCAATTACTTTATATGCATACAGCACAATGAGTATTGCAGTTGTAACAAATAGTGCAGCCAGCAGTACAGTCGCTACTCGAATGAAAAAGGCTGTCCATGTGGTTTTAGGCCTTGATAAAGGATGGTAGCGCCTGTAGTAATCTGCTATGATTGCTTCATTGTTCACTAAGCTTGTTTCTTTTCACGAAGCTTGGCTTTCATGCCTTGAATTGCGCCCTCAGTGTATTCGTTCTGATCCATCGCGCAGGAGAAGTTGTCGCCAGGGACAACAAGTTTGAATTCGGTGGTATCAACCTGGAATTTTTCACCACCTCTTTCTATTTCTTTAGATTCAGAAACTGTGGAGAAATTGGTGATATCCTTGTAGAAATACTCTTCCGTACGCTCTCTATCTTTCTTTTCGTCGAAAGACATGGTCTTCTTATAAAGATATACCTGTGTGTCCGAGAAAAACAGCCATGCTACCTCATACTTAGAACTTCTCCACACACCGTCATCACATTTCTTAAAGTAGCTATCCTTATCAAATTTAAATCCTTCAAAATGAACCGGCTCAATCTCCTTTAATTGATCCTCGTCAAGACCAATTTTGTCCATTCCTCTTTGCTTAAGACTAGGAACATTCTTTTTGATGAAGGCATCATATTCCGCATCAGACATTTTCTTTCGCATGCATCCGTCAACAAGGAAATAGCGAATTACTTCTTTCTGCTCAGGAGTCTTTCCTTTATAAGCGGCCCGGACATTTGCGGGATCACGGAATAACTTTGAGTAGATCAGCCAAGCTATCACAAGGACAGCGATAATGATAACAATTGCCATAATAGATTAGAGATTAAATGGTTAATAAATTATTAGTTTTTGTTTTACTCAACTCACGTGACAACAAAAAACACGAGCGCTACTTGCTCGTGTTGGGCCGTCGGAGGGCCATTAGCTAACAAGTCACGCCCGTGTAAACCACGGACGTTCACGACTTGTCCCAATAGCTAATCTCGTTTATTGAAATTTCCGACGTTTCAACACGATGGAACAAATTGCAAACGCATCTTTTATGTCTTGATAAGTACTTCGTTCCCTATCATCATAAATAATTAAAGACTCACTTGCAAGAATCCATGATAGCATTTGATTCTTTTGTAAAACTGGCGCACGAAGACACACCGTATGAGCCTATTAGGAAGGGTGTCCCGTGCGGCATATTCGGTAATCGGCCATTGCCGCACCAGATTACCCGTTATGGCCGAATCTAACCGCACTCTTCGTGCGGCTATTTGGCGAAGATACAACTTTTGTCAGACAGGGTTCCTACTACTTAAGAATCGGATCGCCGCAGACTTTCTTGCGGCCGCAACCCTTGCACTTGAAGCCGGCCCAGACGGAGTCGAACTGGTTGATGGCGGCCTCGACGAGGGCGGGATCATCGGTCAGGATTCCCGCCTCGAAGTTGCGGTTGCGGGCGCTCTTCATCCCGATTCCGGCTCCAGTCAAATTGGCCGATCCGATGTAGGCTACCTTCAGGTCGAATATTAAGATCTTGAAATGCACACGAGGGCAAAGGACTCGCTCCAGGCCGGTGAACAGGACAGGATAATTGTCGAAGTCCTCACGGAAGTTAGGCCCCGGCTCTTTGGCGTGGATGAGGCGCACTTCCCTGCCCTTGCTGATCAGGTCGGCGAGCAGGCCAAGGAATGGTCTTTCAGAGACATACAAGTCCTTGATGTCCGCGGTCCCTATCCACAGGGATCGCCTGACCAGGGGGACCCTCGAAAGGACCTCCTTGAAATGAGCCTCGTCCGCGATGTACCGTATCATCTTCCGCGAATTTACGAATAATACGTATCTTCGCGAACATAAGAGAGATTATTCACGTTATATGACCAATTTCGCGGCGATAGATTTCGAGACGGCGAACGAGTGCCCGAGCAGCGTCTGCAGCGTGGGGGTGGTGGTCGTGCGGGACGGGGAGGTCGTGGACCGGTTCTACAGCCTGATCCATCCTGAGCCTGAGTACTACCAGTGGTTCTGCCAGCGGGTCCACGGCCTGTCGGAGGAGGACACGGATGACGCTCCGGTGTTCCCTTATGTGTGGGAACAGATCGAGCCGCTGATCGAGGGCCTCCCACTGGTCGCCCACAACGCTTGTTTCGACGAGGGCTGCCTGAAAGCCGTGTTCAGGGTCTATCAGATGGATTATCCGGACTATATATTCCTGGACACCTTGTCCGCGTCACGCCGGCATTACGGCCGGAGACTCCCGAACCACCAACTACAGACCGTCGCGGCCGCCTGCGGCTATGACCTCACGAGGCATCATCACGCCCTCGCCGACGCCGAGGCCTGCGCGGCAATCGCTCTGGAATTGCTCTGATAGTAAAGGAATAATCACAAAAGAAGCCTAGCGCAGCGCTTTCAGCGCCCTGGCGAGCTGGTCGGGGCAACTTGTGCCGCGGCCTTTGCAGTCGATGCCGTCAAGCCTCCTGATGGCCTCATCAACCTTCATCCCGGCGACAAGAGCGGCCACACCCTGGGTGTTGCCGTTGCAGCCGTTGGTGTATTTCACACGGCGGATTGTGTCGCCCTCAGTCTCGATGTCGATCTGGGTCGAGCAAACATAGCCGCAAGTGAGGAAAGACGCCTTGCGGACCCCGTCCTCGAAACGGTCTTCTATCTTGGTGACATCAAACATATCCATTGTTGTCTCAATTGGTTAGCGCGAATGTAAGAATATTCTTCCGGAAAATGAGTATCTTTGTTTACCATGAGAAAGATAGCGATACTACTACTGACGCTGGCGGCGACGCTGGCGGCGGCGCTGCCGGCCCTGTCACAGGGCAAGTACCACGGGAGTTACAATCTCGAACAAGGCATCCCCTACCACGCCGGGGCCGGGGAATACGCGGCCGAGCGTTGCGTCCTTGACTTCTACTATCCCGCCGAACTCAAAGACTTCCCCACCGTGGTCTGGTTCCACGGCGGCGGGCTCACAGGCGGGCAGAAAGATATTCCCGAAGGGCTGAAGGATTCCGGAATAGGAATAATCGGGGTGAACTACAGGCTGCTCCCGAAAGCGACCGTGCAGGAATGCATAGACGACGCGGCCGCCGCTGTCGCCTGGGCCTTCAGGGAGGTGGCGTCCAGAGGCGGAAGCCCTGAGAAGATATTCGTGGCGGGCCATTCGGCCGGAGGCTACCTGACCGACATGATCGTGCTGGACAAGAAGTGGCTCGCCGCCTACGGGATCGACTCCGACAAGATCGCCGGGGCCTTCCCCTATAGCGCGCAGAAAATCACCCACTTCAACGTCAGGGAGAAGATGGGGATGGGGCCCTTGCAGCCTCTCGTTGACGAGACCGCCCCTCTCTTCCACGTCAGGAAACTCCCTATGCCAATGCTGGTCCTATCGGGCGACCGTGAGCTCGAGCTCTACGGCCGCTACGAGGAGCAGGCGTATTTCTGGAGGATGATGAGGCTCTCAGGGAACGAGGATATCTTCCTTTACGAGTTCGACGGCTACGACCACGGAGGAATGGCTGTACCCGCCCACAATGTCGTGAAGCGCTTTATCCGTGCGATCAGCGCCGGCGAGAAACTCCCGGCGAGATAGCGAAACTACTCGACCCCGGTCAGTTCCCCTGTCACGGAATCAATAATAAATCCCCTGACAATCACATCGTTAGGGACAAGAGGGTGGCTCTTCACCGCCGCCACTGTCTTCCGGACCGAGGCCTCGGTGTCGTGGAATCCCTCCAGCCATCCGGCGATCCCCTTCCCCTCCCATTCGGCGAGAGTTTCCTCGGGGATCCCGCGCTCGAGCATGTGAGGCTTGAACTCCTCATAACTCATGTGGCAGGCGCCGCAAGTGGAGTGGTGGACGACCATGACCTCCCGGACCCCAAGCTCGTAAATTCCCACAAGGAGGGAACGAATGGCGGAGTCTGTCTCTGAAAGGATCAGCCCTCCGGCGTTCTTGATGATCTTGGCGTCACCGTTCCGCAGGCCTAAAGCCTTGGGCAGCAACTCGGTTAGGCGGGTGTCCATGCAGGTGAGGACAGCCAGCCCCTTGGCCGGGTACTTGTCCGTCACGTACGGCTCGTAGGCCTTCTCGGCCACGAACCTCTTGTTGTACTTAAGAATATCCTCTATCATATTCATTCACAGATTCTTTGAATATTCCCTCTCCAGCAAAGGGAGCCTCTTCCCGTAGGTCAGCATTCGCCAGCCCCACTCCACCGGCCCGAAGTGGAACCATTTGAGCCACAACGCGCTGAAAGCGATCTGGAAGGCGTACACCCCAATGGCGACAGCCTCGGTGGCGAGCAGGCCCACCTTCCCTCCCAGGCCGAACCCGATCCCGTAGAAGATCAAGACACCGAAGAGAGACTGGCTCAGGTAATTGGTGCAGGCCATGCGCCCGGGTTTGGTCAGGAGCAGCCATCCCTTTCCCTCGGGCTTCCGGTCAAACAGGAGGCAGAAGCCGGCGGCGTAGGCGAATCCCATCGGATAGACGCTCAAAAGGTAGAACACACTATGGGCGACCGGGCCGAGAGGCTCACCCGCCATCGAGCTCCAAGTGTAGGCGACACTGACCGGGATCCCCAAGGCGAAACCGTAGAGTAACACTTTCTTTAACAATCCCTTCCAGGCCCCGAGGTCGGCGAATATCCTCTCCCTTCCGACGGCGTACCCGACCAGGAACAGGCCAAGGACCTTGAAGAAACGGTAGCTCGTCACGAATTCCCACATCCTCTCGACGGCGCCCTGATGGAGGAATTGGAGCATCCCCTTGTAACCGCTGATGTCCGCCAGCCAGGTCCCGAAATTCGCCTCGGTGATGCCGTAGAGGGCGCAGATCCTCCATTGCTCCGCCACCAGAGGGTCCGAAAGCCTGGTGCCGAGCAAGGCCTCGCAGATAACCGGGAGTACAAGGAACGCTCCTCCCCAAACCAGTATCTTCCGGGTCGGAAGCCGCTTGAACAGAGGGAGTAACATTCCCATCGCGGCGTAAAGCATGAGGATGTCTCCGCTCCAGAGGAAGAACAGATGGCAGAGACCAATCAGGAACAGGATAACCATTCTGCGGTAGAATGTCCTCGTCTTCTGCCCGGCGTTCTCAAGCTGGATGCTGAAGCCCATCCCGAACAACAGGGAGAAAAGGGTGTAGAACTTGCCATCCACCAGGAAGGTCTGGATGGCCCTGGTGACCTTATCCGTCACCGTCCAGCCCTCCGGATCGGAGAAAGTCCAGAGAGAAAACTCGGGGAAATTGGCCAGACATATTCCAAGTATCGCGAATCCCCGCAGGGCATCGAGAATCACGTGTCTTTTCTTTACCATAACGTCTGCGAATTTCGTGAATAATTGTTATTTTTGAAAGATTAAAAAGATTTAACAACCAAACACTAAAACAGAACTCAGATGGAAGAGCTGAAAGCAATAGCCAATCGCTTCGCCGTCGAAGGCGTCGTGAAGGAAATAAACCCGCTGGGGAACGGACTGATCAATGACACCTACAAGGTGACCACCGAAGGGGACGCCCCGGACTATGTGCTCCAAAGGATCAACAACGCCATATTCACGGACGTGGAGCTTCTCCAGAACAACATTGAGGCTGCCACAAGGCACATCCGTCGCAAGCTGGAGGAGGCCGGCGAGAAGGACATCGACCGCAAGGTCCTGAAATTCATCCCATTGAAGGACAGCCCCAAGACCTACGTCGAGGTGGACGGCAAGTTCTGGAGAGTCTCTGTGTTCATCGACGGTGCCAAGACCTACGAGACCGTCAACCCTGAGTTCTCCGAATATGCCGGGGAGGCTTTCGGCCGTTTCGAGGCCATGCTAGCCGACATTCCCGACACCCTCGGGGAGACCATCCCCGACTTCCACAACATGGAGCTGAGGCTTCGCCAGCTGGTCGAGGCTGTCAGGGACGACAAGGCAGGCAGGCTGGCCGCCGACCCGGAGGACGGCGAGCTGCACAAGATCCTGGAGGAACTCGACCTCCACGGGGTCGAGATGTGCAAGGCCGAGCGGCTCCACAGGGAGGGCCTGCTTCCCAAGAGGATCTGCCACTGCGACACCAAGGTCAACAACATGATGTTCGACGCCGACGGGAACGTGCTATGTGTCATCGACTTGGACACTCTGATGCCAAGTTATGTGTTCTCCGACTTCGGAGACTTCCTGCGCACCGCCGCCAACCCCGTGGCCGAGGACTCCCCCGAATGGGAGAAGGTCGATTTCGACATGGACATATTCAAGGCCTTCTCGAGGGGTTACATCAAGGGCACCAAGTCGTTCCTCACCCCCATCGAGAAGGAAAACCTCCCCTACGCCGCCTGCCTCTTCCCCTTCATGCAGGCTGTGCGCTTCTTCGCCGACTACATCAACGGCGACACATATTACAAAATCAAATACCCTGAGCATAACCTTGTCCGCACCCGTAACCAGATGGCTCTCTTCCGCTCGGCGATGGCAAAGACCCCCGAGATGAAAGCCTGGCTCGACACTCTGTAGGACACAAAAAACAATGAACAATGGCGATCAAGCGTAGAGAATTCATCAGGACCTTCGGGGCTTCGCTGGCGGGAGCGGCTGTGGGTTCGGCTGTCTCGTTCGGCATCGAGGAGGCTAAGAAAAAAGCCCTCGGCAACTCGGTCCGGGCCTATCATGTCAACCCTTCCGGCCTAGCAAAGATGAAGCTGACCTTCGAGCCTTACGAGCTTCAGCTCAGGCACACCTTCACCGTGGCATCATATTCCAGGACCACGACCCCTGATGTGCAGGTGAAGATCGAATATGACGGTTTCACCGGCTACGGCGAGGCTTCAATGCCCCCTTACCTCGGGCAGACTGTGGAGAGTGTCACCAAATTCCTCTCCAAGGTCAACCTGGAGCAGTTCAAGGACCCGTTCCAGATCGACGACATCCTGACCTACGTGGACGGGATCAACGAGGGGGACGCCGCGGCGAAGGCCGCCGTGGACATCGCCCTCCATGACCTTGTGGGCAAGATGATGGGGCAGCCCTGGTACAGGATATGGGGACTCGACCCGGCCAAGGCCCCTGACACCACGTTCACCATCGGGATCGACACCGCCGACGTCGTGCGGGAGAAGACCAAGGAGTGCGCCGACCAGTTCAACATCCTGAAGGTCAAGGTCGGTCTGGACAACGACAAGGAGATGATAGAGACGATAAGGGAGATCACTGACCTTCCTATCGCCGTTGACGCCAACCAGGGGTGGAAAGACAAGCACAAGGCCCTGGAGATGATCCAATGGCTCGCCGAGCGCGGGGTCGTGATGGTCGAGCAGCCCATGCCCAAGGAGATGCTGGACGAGAACGCCTGGATCACCGAGAACAGTCCCCTGCCGACCTTCGCCGACGAGGCCATCCAAAGGCTCGCCGACATCCCTTCGATCAAGGGCGCCTACACCGGCATCAACATCAAGCTGATGAAGTGCACGGGGATGCGCGAGGCCTGGAAGATGGCCAACTACGCCCATGCGGAGGGCATGAGGGTAATGGTCGGCTGCATGACCGAGACTTCCTGCGCCGTGTCCGCCGCGGCCCAGCTTTCACCCGTGGTCGATTTCGCGGACCTTGACGGCAACCTGCTGATCAGCAACGACCGTTTCGAGGGTATGATCGTCAAGAACGGGAAGATCACCCTTACTGACCGCCCCGGAATCGGTGTTGTCCCCCTTAATTCCGTGGTGTTATGAAAATGAAAAAGAGCGAGATAATCCTGTGGGTGATGGTCGGCCTGGCTTTGGCCGCGAACATCTGGCTGCCTAAGCGCCTCGGTCAGAAATACTCCTGGGACAGGGACTTGAGCCAAAGGCTCGCGACTGACTTCTGCCGCACCAGGGAGGAGGTCAAGGACTACATCCGGAAATATGACCCCTACGTGACCGAGGAGCAGATCGACAAGTGGACCGAGACGGGAGAGTTGGAGAACATGGTGATCGGCAAGAGGACGATGTACTTCCGCAACGCGGGTCCCAACCTGTTCAGGATAGTGCCGGAGATGAAGGCGAAGAAAGACTTGATCGAGCCTCCGGCGTCCGGGCTCGAAGGCCATCAAGCCATTGACGCCCAGACGATTCCGATCATCAAGGAAGAAGTGCTGTCACGTTTGGCCAGCGTAGGTACAGACGCTCCGGTTGAGACCTACATAGCCCTGCCGAAGAGGATGCGGGTGCGTTTCAGCCTGACGGTTCCCGTCAACACCCTCCGCCCCGGCAAGACCCTCCGCTGCTGGCTCCCCTATCCAAGATCCGATGTGGCCAGGCAGACCGACATCAAGTTCATCGAGGCCGGAGTGGACAGCGTGGCGTATTCCCCGGAGAACATAATATTCTCTGACCCCGGATGCGCCCACAGCAGCGTCTACATGGAAGCCAAGACCAACCGCTACAAGGACGTGACCTTCTACGAGGTGTTCGAGTACACCTCCAGCGGCGAGTGGCACCCCGTCGACCCCGACCTCGTCAAGGAATATGACACCTCCACCGAGGAGTATAAGAAATACACCTCCGAGCGTGAGAAGCACGTGATCTTCACCGACAGGATCAAGGCTGTAGCCGACTCACTCACCGAAGGGATCGACAATCCCTGGCTCCAGGCCAAGGCCATCTACACCTGGATCGACGAGACCTTCCCCTGGGCCTCCGCCAGAGAGTACTCCACGATGGAGAATATTCCCGAATATGTCCTCACGACGGGCCACGGCGACTGCGGGATGAAGACCCTGTTGTTCATGACGTTATGCCGTTACAAGGGCATCCCCACAAGGTGGCAGAGCGGCCTCATGACGCATCCCGGAGAGAAGAACATGCACGACTGGGGAGAGATCTATTTCGAGGGTTACGGGTGGATGCCTGTGGACCAGAGTTTCGGGATCACTCCTTACGGAGGCTACTTCTTCCTTGGCGGCATCGAG
Source organism: Bacteroidales bacterium (assembly GCA_017429765.1). Taxonomy (GTDB): domain Bacteria; phylum Bacteroidota; class Bacteroidia; order Bacteroidales; family UBA932; genus Cryptobacteroides. Next base: position 12,165 of record JAFROJ010000050.1, read on the forward strand.
CCCTACCGCCTGGTGGTCAACAGCGACTACGGGCAGCCTTTCTCGCCTGAGAAAAAGTATCCCAGAAGCGAGACCGTCGATTTCCAGAGAGGAGAGGTCGAATGGGAGGGCGGCAACCTTTATTTCAACCAGTGGGACTGGGATTTCCAGATAGAGTACCTGTAACGAGATGAGAAAAAAAGGAACCGCCTCGGCATGGATCTGCCTCGCCGTTGTGGCGGGACTGTTCACCTACATGGGCATTGTGATGGGAGCGGCCAACATGCTCAACTCCATCATGCGGACTGCCCACGACCTGCTTCTCAACACCGTTTTCTACCTCATGGGCATCTGTGTGATCACCGGTGCCCTCGGCAAGCTGTTCGTCGAGTTCGGCGTGGTCGCCCTGATCGAGAAGGCGGTCAAACCCCTGATGAAGCCCCTGTTCAACCTGCCTGGAGTGGCCTCACTGGGAGCGGTCATGACTTTCCTGTCCGATAACCCGGCGATCATCACCCTGACAAAGGACAAAAGGTTCGCCAGCTATTTCAAGAAATACCAGTTCATCTCCCTGACCAATTTCGGCACAGCCTTCGGTATGGGTCTGATAGTCATCATATTCATGATCAGCCAGGGCTTTTTCATCGAGCCGCTCATAGGCCTGTTAGGAGCCTTCACGGGATGTATCGTGACCACCAGGCTCATGCAGAGGTTCGTGATCAAAGCCTACCCCGCCTACAAGGAAGAGGAGGTTGTCAGCGACGAGGAGCTTGAGGCTTTGAACGCCGAGCCGGAGCATGTGGAGGAGAAAAGCGCCTTCCTGCGCACCCTCAACGCGCTTCTCGACGGCGGGAAGAACGGGGTCGATGTCGGTCTTGCCATCATTCCGGGTGTGCTGATCATCTCCACCCTGGTCATGATGCTGACCTTCGGGGCCGACGCCTCCGGGGCCTACACAGGAGCGGCCTACCAAGGCACCGAGTTGCTGCCCTGGCTTGCCAACAAGGTGGATTGGCTGTTCAAAGGGTTGTTCGGGTTCAACGATCCCCATCAGATAGCCTTCCCTATCACGGCCCTCGGCGCCGTGGGAGCGGCTCTAAGCCTTGTGCCCAACTTTCTCGCCCAGGGCTGGATCGACGGGAACGCCATCGCCGTGTTCACGGCCATCGGGATGTGCTGGAGCGGTTTCCTGAGCACCCACACCGCCATGCTCGACTCGCTCGGCTACCGCGAGCTGACAGGCAAAGCCATCCTGTCCCACACGATCGGCGGGCTTGTGGCGGCCATCACGGCGCACTGGCTCACAGCGCTTATCACTTTGATTATTTAAATGTTAGCATAATGAGACAAATCATTGAATGTGTACCCAATTTCAGCGAGGGGCGTGACAAGGGCGTGATCGACCAGATTGTCAAAGCCATCGCTTCTGTCGAAGGGGTGAAGGTTCTCGACGTCGATCCCGGCGAGGCGACGAACAGGACTGTCGTGACCTTCGTGGGGTCTCCCGAGGCTGTGCTTGAGGGGGCTTTCCAGAGCGTAAAGAAGGCCGGTGACGTGATTGACATGAGAAAACACCACGGCGCCCATCCCCGCTCGGGGGCCTGCGACGTGCTGCCTCTCGTCCCGGTCTCCGGGATCACCCTTGAGGAGTGTGCCACTCTCGCGAGGGGGCTGGCTGAGAGGATATTCACGGAGCTTGGAGTGCCTTGCTATTGCTACGAGGCGGCAGCGTTCAAGCCTGAGAGAAAGAACCTGGCGGTCTGCCGGACCGGGGAGTATGAGGCCCTCCCAGAGAAGATCGCCGACCCCGCCCGCAGGCCGGACTTCAGTCCCTCGGAATACAACGACACGGTCGCGAGATGCGGCGCCATCAACGTCGGGGCGAGAAATTTCCTGGTGGCGGTCAACTACAACCTCAACACAACGTCCACCCGCAGGGCCATGGCCATCGCATTCGATGTCAGGGAGAAAGGGCGCAAGAAACGCGAGGGAGGCAGCTTGACCGGGAAGGTGCTGAAGGATAAGAACGGTAACGACATCTGGGAGCCCGGCACCCTCATGGGCTGCAAGGCGATCGGCTGGTACATCGATGAATACGGGATAGCCCAAGTCTCGATGAATATCACGGACATAGTCGCCACTCCCCTTCATGTGGCCTACGAGGAGGTCTCCAGGGCCGCGGCTGCCAGAGGATTGAGGGTCACCGGAGCCGAGATAGTGGGGCTTGTCCCGAAAAGCGTGCTGACCGACGCCGGCAAGTTCTACCTTGAGAGGCAACAAAGGTCCCTGGGAATATCCGAGGAAGAGATAATGAAAATAGCGGTCAAGTCCATGAGCCTGGACGATCTCCGCCCCTTCAACCCGAGGGAAAAGGTCATCGAGTTTCTGATGGAAGATCCTGAGGCACAGGCTGTTAAAGAGAGGCTTATCCGGATGAGCCTCAAGGGGTTCGCCGCCGAGACAGCCTCCGAGTCGCCCGCCCCCGGCGGAGGCTCGATCTCCGCTTACATGGGCGCCCTCGGCGCGGCCCTCGGCACCATGGTGGCCAACCTGTCCGCCCATAAGAGAGGATGGGACGACCGCTGGAAAGAGTTCTCCGATTGGGCCGAGAAAGGACAGGCGATAATGAATGAGCTGGTCGGGCTTGTGGACGAGGACACGGCCGCCTTCGACAAGATCATGGCCGCTTTCTCGCTCCCTAAGGGCAACGACGAGGAGAAGGCCGCGAGGGCGGCGGCCATCGAGGACGCGACACTTTGCGCCTCCCTGGTCCCCCTCAGAACGATGAAAGCCTCATTCAAGGTCTTCGAGCTGGCTAAAGCCATGGCCTCCGACGGCAACCCGAACTCGGTCTCTGACGCCGGCGTGGGAGCCTTGGCGGCCAGAAGCGCCGTCCTGGGTGCCTGCCTGAATGTGAAGATCAACGCGGTCGGCCTGAAAGACAAGGCCAAGGCCGCCGGACTTATCGCCGAGGCTGAGGATCTCGCCGCCAAGGCCGAGACTGAGGAGAGGATTGTCATGGAAATCGTCAACAGCAAGATCAATGAATAGCTTTCAAGAGGAGATACTGGCCGGAATCCCGCTGGACAAGCTGCCCGAGCCGAAAGAATACGACAAGAAAGTTAACCACGCTCCCAAGCGCAAGGACATCCTTTCAAAGGAGGAGAAGATCCTTGCCCTGAGGAACGCCCTAAGATATTTCCCGGAGAAGTTCCACTCCACTCTCGCCCCTGAGTTCGCGAGGGAGCTCAAGGACTACGGGAGGATCTACATGTACCGTTTCCGCCCGTCATACGACATCTACGCCAGGCCCATCGACGAGTACCCGGCGAAGTCCCGTCAGGCCGCCGCGATCATGGCGATGATCCAGAACAATCTTGATCCGAGAGTGGCCCAACACCCCCACGAGCTCATCATCTACGGGGGCAACGGGGCCATATTCCAGAACTGGGCCCAGTACCGGCTGGTCATGAGGTACCTGGCGACCATGACAGACGAGCAGACTCTCGCGATGTACTCCGGACACCCGCTGGGGCTCTTCCCGAGCCATAAGGACGCCCCGAGGGTGGTGGTGACCAACGGGATGGTGATCCCCAACTATTCCAGCCAGGACCATTGGGAGAGATTCAACGCCATGGGGGTCTCGCAATATGGCCAGATGACCGCCGGCTCTTACATGTACATCGGCCCGCAGGGCATTGTCCACGGAACCACGATCACCGTCATGAACGCCGCGAGGAAACAACTGAAAGCCAGAGGGATACCCGCCACTAACGAGAACATCAAAGGACTCCTGTTCGTGACCGCCGGCCTCGGTGGCATGTCAGGGGCCCAGCCCAAGGCGGGGAACATCGCGGGAGTCGTGAGTGTCACCGCCGAGATCAACCCGCTCGCCGCCCGCAAGAGGTTCGACCAGGGTTGGGTGGATGAGTTGCATGAGGATCTCGACGAGCTTATCCCCAGGGTGAGGGCGGCCGTCTCGGCTAAAGAGACAGTCTCTCTCGCCTATGTCGGCAATGTGGTGGATCTTTGGGAGAGGCTGGCGGAGGAAGGGATCCGTGTGGATCTCGGCTCGGACCAGACATCTCTCCACAACCCTTGGGCCGGAGGGTATTATCCTGTCGGCCTGACCCTAGAGGAGTCCAAGAGGATGATGGCCGAGGAGCCCGAAAGGTTCAAGGAGGCTGTCCGGGCCTCGCTTCGCCGTCAGGTCGAGGCCATCAACAAGCTCTGCGAGGGCGGGATGTATTTCTTCGACTACGGCAACGCCTTCCTGCTTGAGTCCTCAAGGGCCGGGGCGGATATTCTCAAGCCGGACGGCTCTTTCCGCTACCCTTCGTACGTCCAGGACATCATGGGTCCCATGTATTTCGACTATGGTTTCGGCCCCTTCCGCTGGGTTTGCATGAGCGAGAGGCCCGAGGATCTGGCCAAATCCGACGAGATTGCTGTGAAAGTCCTCTCCGAGGAGGCTCTCTCAGCCCCGGAGGACATCCGAGGCCAGCTTCAGGACAATATCCGCTGGATCGAGGAGGCCGGGAGGAACAACCTGGTCGTCGGTTCCCAGGCCAGGATCCTTTACGCCGACTGCGAGGGCAGGACAAAGATCGCCTTGGCGTTCAACGATGCCATCGCGAAGGGCGAGATCAGCGCCCCGATAACCCTCGGGCGCGACCACCACGACGTGTCCGGCACAGACTCCCCCTTCAGGGAGACTTCCAACATCTACGACGGCTCCCGCTTCACAGCCGACATGGCGATCCAGAACGTGATAGGCGACTCGTTCAGGGGAGCCACATGGGTCTCGATCCACAACGGTGGCGGAGTGGGCTGGGGAGAGGTGATCAACGGTGGCTTCGGGATGGTCATAGACGGTTCCGAGGACTCCGCGAGGCACATCCGCCAGATGCTCTTCTGGGACGTCAACAACGGCATCGCCCGCCGCTCATGGGCGAGAAACGAGGGTGCCAGGCAGGCTATCCTCAGGGAAATGGGCCGAACCCCGGGCCTTGAAGTCACGATTCCGAACTTAACAGATGACTCATTGATCAATCTATTAATAGAAGAATAATGACACACATCATCTCGAAGGAACATCTTAGCCTTGAAAGACTTGAGGAAATACTGAATAACCACGAGACCCTGGTTCTCGGGGAAGAGGCCCGGCAAGCGATAGAGAAATGCCGCTCTTTTCTGGACGGGAAGATGGAGGACATCTCCAGACCCGTCTACGGCATCTCGACCGGTTTCGGCTCCCTTTGTAACGTGACCATCCCTAAAGACCAATTGTCCAGGCTCCAGTACAACCTTGTGGTGAGCCACGCCTGCGGCACCGGGGAGATTGTCCGTTCTGACATAGTGAGACTGATGCTGCTCCTGAAGGCGCAGTCTCTCTCCTATGGCCACTCGGGGGCGCAAGTCATTACTGTCCAGAGACTTCTGGACATGTTCAACAACGACATCATCCCGGTCGTTTATCAGCAGGGATCCCTCGGGGCCTCCGGGGACCTCGCTCCCCTCGCCCACATGAGCCTGCCTCTCATCGGTCTGGGCGAGGTCCTGTACAAGGGAAAGATCCGTCCCAGCCGGGAGGTTTGGGACGAGATGGGATGGGAGCCGGTGACTCTCCAGTCCAAGGAGGGTCTGGCCCTGCTCAACGGGACCCAGTTCATGAGCGCGCACGCCATCTGGTCCCTAATCCAGTGCCACAGGCTCTCGAAATGGGCCGACAAGATAGGGGCGATGTCGCTCGAGGCTTACGACGGCAGGATCGAGCCCTTCCTTCCCCTGACTCACCAGCTGAGACCTCACAGGGGACAGATCGACACCGCGGCCCGCTTCATTGACATTCTCGAGGGCAGCGAGTTGATGTCCAGGAAGAAAGAGCATGTCCAGGACCCTTATTCCTTCAGATGCATCCCGCAGGTCCACGGGGCGGTGAAGGACAACATCCGCTATGTGGAGTCCGTGATTGAGAACGAGATCAACTCCGCGACCGACAACCCCAACATATTCCCGGACGAGGACATGATCATCTCGGCGGGCAACTTCCACGGGGAGCCGATCGCCATCCCGATGGACACCCTTGCCATAGCCATGTCAGAGCTCGCCAACATCTCGGAGAGGAGAATATTCAGGCTGATTTCCGGGCAGAGGGGTCTGCCCAAGTTCCTGGTGGCGAATCCCGGCCTCAACAGCGGATTCATGATCCCTCAATACACCGCCGCATCGATAGTCAGCCAGAACAAGGGACTTTGCTGGCCCGCCTCGGTCGACTCCATCCCCTCTTCGCAGGGACAGGAGGATCATGTCAGCATGGGATCCAACTCCGCCACAAAACTCGTGAGGGTCGTGGAGAACTGCGAGACTGTCCTCGCCATCGAGCTCTTCAATGCGGCCCAGGCCCTCGATTTCAGGCATCAGGAATCAGGTGAGAAGTCTTCGCCGAAGGTTGAGAGAATCTTCGAGGAGTACAGGAAGATCGTTCCATTCATCGACAACGACGAGTACATGCACCCCCTCATAATGAAATCAATAGAATTCATAAGATGAAGATAATCAGGAATATCGGCGATCTTGTCGGGATAGTTCCGGAAGGGGTGGCCAGGAAGGTCGGGCCCGGGATGGACGAGGTGGAAACCGTCAGCGAGGCCTTTGTCGCCATCGAGGGTGGTCTTATCCGGGACTTCGGCCCGATGAGCTCCTGTCCGGAACCGGCCCCGGAAGACGAGGTCATCGACGCCGGCGGCGGCATGGTCATGCCGATGTTCTGCGATTCCCACACCCACATCTGTTACGCCGGCTCAAGGGAGCGGGAGTTTATCGACAAGATTAACGGCCTGAGTTACGAGGAGATAGCCGCCCGGGGCGGCGGGATCCTGAACTCCGCCGACCTCCTCCACGAGACCTCAGAGGATGATCTGTTCCGCCAGACTATGGAGAGGGTCGACGAGATGGTCGCCAAGGGGACAGGAGCCATTGAGATAAAAAGCGGCTACGGTCTCACCACGGAGGACGAGTTGAAGATGCTGAGAGTCATCAAGCGAGTCAGGGAGACCACCCCGGCGATCGTCAGGGCGACCTTCCTCGGCGCCCACGCCGTCGGCAGGGCATACAGGGGCAGGCAGGATGAATATGTGGACCTTGTCGCCGACGAGATGATCCCGGCCGTGGCCGCTGAAGGGCTCGCGGACTTCGTGGATGTCTTCTGTGACGAGGGCTTCTTCACCCCCGGGCAGACAGCCAGGATACTCGAGGCCGGGCTTCGCCGCGGCCTCAGGCCGAAGATCCACGCCAACGAGCTCGCCTGCTCCGGAGGAGTTCAAGTCGGGGTGGCCTTCAACGCTCTTTCCGTGGATCATCTTGAGCGGACCACTGACTCGGAGATCGAGGCTCTCAAGGGCAAAGAGACGATGCCCGTGATGCTTCCCGGATCCTCCTTCTTCCTTGGAATGCCTTACGGAAGGGCGAAGGAATATATCAAAGCGGGTCTTGGCTTGGCCCTGGCCTCGGACTACAATCCGGGATCCTCCCCCTCCGGGGACATGAGGTTTGTCATGGCCCTCGGCTGCGTCAAGATGAGGCTCACCCCCAACCAGGCCTTCAACGCCTGCACGATCAACGGAGCTTACGCCATGGGCATCTCCGGAATTGCCGGCTCGATCACGAAAGGAAAGAGAGCGAACCTGGTGGTGACCAAGCAGCTCTCCTCAATAGCCTCGATAGCTTACAGCTACCAGACCCCCTTCATAGACAGGATAATCATCTGAATGAGTACCGGGCGCCGAACGTCAAGATGAAGTCGAAAGGATGCTCGGTGTAGACCGATTTGATCTGGGAGCCGTTGTCGAAATGATAGGAGACTCCCGGCTCGGCGTAGATGCCGAGTTTGGCCGGAAGATTGATCTGAAGACCCGCGGCGGCGTTCACAGACCAGACAAGAGGCTTCTTGTCGACGTCGGTGCTGGCCTTGGAGCTTACCAGCTTCTCGACCATTCCTCCGCCGGAAGTGTACACTGTGAACAAAGACCTGTCCAGGAGATTCGCCTTGAGGTTCAACGGCACACCGAGATAACCAAGAGTCTGGGTCTCATTCGAAACCCTGCCGCCGGAAGAGGTGGAGAACACGCTCTTCAGAACTGAATATGTCAGCCCGGACTCGACAGAGAAGGTCTTTGTGAGAGGGAAATCCAGCGACAGCGACATCCTCACAGGCCTTTTGTGCGACTCGTCCTTACTCACCGTGTTGGAGACTGTCCTCGTTACGATCGTGTTTTCCCCCCTTGTGGCTGAGCCATCGGCGACAGAGTAACCATGGAAGAAGGATCCGGCGTCGAAGGTGCTGACAGACTGGGACTCCCTGGCGGAGCTTGTCAATGAGAGTCCGGCCGAAGGCGAGCTGACACCAGCGGCTGAGCCATCGCTTGTCGCTGACATATAACCCGACCAGTCCTCGCCGTCGTGATCTGTCTTGAAATCGGCGGGCTTATCGTCCACTTTGGCCTCGACAGGGGCTGTCGGAGAATCGGGAACGACGGACTCGGCAGGCGTGACAACCTCCTCCGCCACCACAGGCTCGTCTGGGGCAACCGGCTCGTCTGGGGCAACCGGCTCATCAGGGATTATGGCGTCCGCCAACAACGTCCCCTTAGGAGCGGGAATGACCCGGACAGGACCGGGAACAGAAGAAGATGCCTGACCTCCCCCATTGTCTGCTGAAGAAGAAATGTTTGTCTCGGGGGAGGCCGGGCTCTCCGCTATCAAGCTCTCGTTCGTCTTGATGCCATCCAGGCCGCCATTGTCAGTGAGGCGTACACTGAAGAAGACACCCAAGGCCACGGCGGCCGCGGCGGCGAGAGACCAGACCCAAGGCATGTACCTTACCTTGCGGGTCTTCTCCGGATAGAGGGAAGCCTCGATTCTCTCCCACATCCCGTCAGGGAGAGGGGCCTCGTAGGACTCCAGCTTATCCTTTATTATTCTCAACCAATCCTCGTTCATCGCTTTATCTTGACCTTGTTTTTATATTCCTTTATCTTTCTCGCCAGTATCGCCCTGGCCCTGTGCAGCTGTGAGGCTGACGTGTTTTCTGTTATTCCCAGCGCCGCGGCGATCTCCTTATGGCTCTTGTCTTCCAACGCATAGAGGTTGAACACCGCCCTGTACCCATCAGGAAGCTCTTTTATCATCTCCTGGATCGCGGCCGCCGGAACGCTTTCAACATCAGGCGGCTCAATCTCCTCCTCCGCCACGTCCTTGATCTCCTCCTCGAACACTATCGGCACGCTCTTTCGCTTCCGGCGCAACGTCTTCAGGCTCTCATTCACCACAATCTGCCTCATCCATGCCTTCAGCGACCCTTCCCCTCTGTAATCGAACTTGTCCAGGGACGTGAATATTTTAAGGAAGCACTCTTGAAGAACGTCTTTCAGGTCCCGCTGGTCAGTCAGGAAACGAGAGCATGTCGCGGAAAGGTACTTCGAGTAGCGGTCATATATCTCCTTTACCGCCGCCCTGTCTCCATTCCTGGCCCTTTCAACGACCTGTCTCTCTGTCCCCTCTGTCAACACCACGCTACTTTTCTGTCGCTCTGTTACCGTACTGCAATCTCAACGTCTTCTCTCCACCGAATGACATCCAATGAAGGACAACCGACGTGGGGTCTTTGTACTCGTCCTTTCTGGACATGTACAATTGGCAGATCCTGAAAGCCACCAAACTCTCTTTCCAGTAGCTCTGGTAATCCCCGTTGTCCTTGTGGACCAAATAAAGATGGTCCGGATGCTTCCGTGAAGCGTAGAGGTTGACAGAGTGCGCGGTGACATCGCCCCAGAAAGTGGCGAAATGGATCATAAGGTACCCGTCCTCGGAGAAAGTCAACCAGTCCGGAATCCCCTCGCTGGTGACCACCTCGACAGGGCGGCTGGCCTCGAACATGTCCTCGACAGACCCGAAACCAGTGTTGACTGAGACCACCTGGGTGTCGGAGCCTCCTGAGAGACTGTCATCGATGTCGATGTAGGCCGCGTCGCTGGTCACGATGGAGTCCAAACGCTCAACCGTGACACATCTCGTGCAAAAAGCGGATCTCCTGTCCAGGTCGGAATAAGCCACCAAAGCCCTTACTTCCCCGCTGAAAGGATTCTTCCATCCAACCGGCTCGAGAGTCGTGTTCTCATCCAGCTGGAAGTAGTCCCTGCCTGAAGTGGCAGTCCTGACCGTCACGATAGCGTTGGCCCATAGAATGTCGTTCTGAAGACTTGAGATCCTCGTCGACGTCATGTCAGATATCATGTCCATGTCTTCGAACTCGTTCGAGCAGGAATACAGGGCAGGGAAAAGAGCCAAGGCCGCCATCAAGAGGCGGGAAAGGACTAAATCCTTCTTTTTCAGCTTTCCGTCTATCTTCTTCATAGCTTCTATTCCCTAAATCCCGGAATCAGGAAATCTTGCATAAAAATGACAAAAAAATTTCTATATTGCGAACAGTTCCGAACGAATTTAGCGAAATGGCGAAAAGACCTCTGTCAAGACTTATCATTTCCCTCATCCCTATCCTGACGCTAGTCGCCTTGTTGGCGGTGGATATCAGCATTTTCGGCAGCGACGCCATATATGGCGCCAGCCAAGTGTCCCTACTTTTCTCGGCCGGAATCTGCGTCTGGCTGGCCATGTGGCTTTTCAAGGTACCCTGGGCTGATTTCGAGGTGGCCATCAAAGGCAATGTGTCGGATGTCACCACGGCGATTGTCATTCTCTTCCTCATAGGCTCCATCTCGGGCAGCTGGACCATGAGCGGGATCGTGCCCACCTTCATCTATTACGGGATCAAGATAATCAGCCCCAAGGTGTTCCTTCTCACGGCGTGCGTCATCTGCGCCCTGGTGTCTTTGATGGTCGGAAGTTCTTGGACCACAATCGCCACCATAGGTGTCGCCCTCATGGGAATAGGCAAGGCGGAGGGTTTCAGCGAGGGGATAGTCGCCGGAGCGATAATCTCCGGGGCTTACTTCGGGGACAAGATCTCTCCCCTGTCGGACACGACGGTCCTCGCCTCCTCGATGAACAAAGTCCCCCTCTTCGAGCACATCCGTTACATGCTGTTCACCACAGTCCCCTCGATAATCATCACCCTGATCCTGTTCCTGATCATCGGTCTGGCTCATCCCGCGGCGGACGCCGCGACCGTCAGCAAATACACCGACATCCTCGGGGCGAGATTCAACCTGAGCCCCTGGCTGATGGTGGTCCCGGTCCTGACGGCGGTGATGATAGCGAGAAAAATGCCGGCCCTGGTGGTGTTAGGCCTGTCGACTATCCTCGCCGCGGCGGCCGCTGTCATATTCCAGCCAGGGATCATCCATGAGATCGGCGCCGGGTTGACTGACGTGGCCGGATGGAAGGTGACATTCACCGGAGTGGCGAAGACTCTTTACGACACCGTGGCCCTTGAGACCGGGGACATGGACGTGAACCAGCTGGTCACCTCAAGGGGCATGACCGGGATGATGAACACAGTGTACCTGATCATCTGCGCCATGTGTTTCGGGGCTGCCATGAAGGCGAGCGGGATGCTCAAGGAACTGGCCTCGATGATAGTCCCGTTCACGAAGCGCAGAAGCGGGCTGGTCGCTTCCACAGTGGTCACGGGAACCACCCTGAACGGTATCGTCTCAGACCAGTATCTCTCCATCATATTGACATCCAGCATATTCAAGGACATCTACGAGAAGGAGGGATACGAGGGCAGGCTGCTAAGCCGCGCCGTGGAGGACTCGGCGACTGTCACGTCGCCATTGTACCCCTGGAGCAGCTGCGGAATGACGCAGGCCACCATACTGAGCGTGCCGACTGTCGTCTACCTGCCATTCTGCTTCTTCAACATCATCAGTCCGCTGATGAGTTTCATAGTCGCTTTGACAGGCTACAAGATAGTCCGCTCAGTCAGGAAAGAGCCTCAGGAATAGACTATTTGTTCTTCAGCAAGTCGCGGATCTCCTCAAGAAGAACCACATCGTCCGGTTTCGGAGCCGGGGCCTCGGGCTCGGCGGGAGCTTCCTCTTTCTTGGCGGAGAGGGACTTGGCCTTGTTGATGCCCTTGATCACAAGGAATATACAGAAGGCGATGATGAGGAAGTCAAAGATGACCTGCAGGAAATTGCCCCAAGAGATGGCCACAGCGGGTTTCACGACCTCCTCGCCGTCCATGACGGCCTTGCTGATGACCCACTTCCAATCAGTGAAGTTAAGGCCTCCGCAAAGGGCGCCGATAGCCGGCATGATGATGTCACCCACGAGAGAGGATACAATCTTGCCGAAAGCGCCGCCGATGACCACACCGACCGCCATGTCGATCACATTGCCCTTCATCGCGAAATCTTTGAACTCAGACCAGAATTTTCCTTTTGCCATAATGCTTGTTATTTTAGTTTTTTAAGGAATGACTCGGCTTCTTTAAGCGACTCCACCTTCCCGACATCAATCATCTCCAAACGCTCCGGGAGCACTCCGTAAATGGGATGTGAGGCGCATTCTTGAATATAAAAATCCATGATCGGGAACCTTTCCCCCCAACCGTCCTCATCAAATATAGTGAATATCCTGTCAGAAATCAAATGCACGCCGGAGAACGCCAGCTTGCGGAACCGTGACGGATCAAGCCCCGGATAAGGGCTCTTCACCTCGCCCGTCCGGACATTGGTCCATCCGACCATGCGCATGTCATCGTCGAAAAGAAGATAACGTTGGGTTACCCTGTCGCTGACCAGGATGTTCGACAGGGCGTCGGGTCTCGCCTGGGAGACAAACCAATTGATGTCGAGATTTGAGAGGATGTCCACATTATGGACCAGGAAAGGCCCGTCCTCGAGGAACCTTCTCGCGCGCTTGATCCCGCCTCCTGTCTCCCGCAGCATGTCCCTCTCGTCCGATATGTGGATCTTGATCCCGAAGTCGGAGTTGGAGCGGACATACTCGATCACGGAGTCAGCGAAATGGTGGGTGTTGATCACCACCTCGTCGAAACCCGCCGACTTCAGCTTATTGATGACATGACTCAGGAGCGGCTCGCCGGCGACAGGGACCAACGCCTTGGGAATGGTGTCGGTCAGAGGCTTGAGCCTCGTCCCCAAGCCGGCGGCGAAAATCAGGGCTTTCATCTGATTTACAGGATCTTCTCGATGTCCAGCTCCCGGTGCGAGACCGTGATCTTGATGTCGAAGCGGTCAGAGAGATGCTTGGCGAGGCGCTCGGCGCAATAGACAGACCTGTGCTGCCCACCGGTGCACCCGAAGCAGACCTGAAGGTGAGTGAACTTTCTCTCTATGAAGCACTTGACGTGAGTGTCGACCATGGAGTACACATTCTCAAGGAACTTCGTGACTCCGCCATCATCCTCGAGGAATTTGACCACCTCCTTGTCAAGGCCCGTGAACTGCCTGTAGTGCTCGTATTTCCCGGGATTATTGACGGACCTGCAATCGAACACATATCCTCCCCCGTTGCCGGTGGTGTCCACCGGGATCCCCTTCTTGTAGGCGAAACTGTATATCCTCACCTCCAAGCGCTTGTCCTCGGCGATGTTGTTGAATTGGGCCATCGTCGTCAGCTTGGTGAGAATCTCGTTCAAGTAGGGATAGGCCTCGAAGGGCTTCTGGAGAAGCTTGCGGAGATTGCTCAAAGCGTAGGGCACGCTGGCCAGGAAATGCGGTTTTTTCTCGAAATATCCCCTGAAACCATACGCTCCGAGAACCTGGAGGGTGCGAAACAGGATGAAAAGCCTCAACCTCTCATGGAAACGTTCCTCGTCCACTTTCATGTAGCCCTTAAGGGCGGTCAGATAGGTCTGGACCATCTCCTTGCGCAGAGTCTCGGGGTAGCGGGACCGGGCCTGCCAGACGAAAGACGCCACATCATAATAGATAGGTCCCTTTCTTCCACCTTGGAAATCGATGAAATAAGGCTCTCCATCCTTGACCATCACATTCCTCGCCTGGAAGTCGCGGTACATGAACGTGTCTCCCATGTCCCTGACCAGGTCGTCCTTCAGCCTCTCGAAATCCTCCTGCAACCTGACCTCGTGGAAATCCAGCCCCGTCGCCTTAAGGAAACAGTACTTGAAGTAGTTGAGGTCGAACATGACCATCCTCTCGTTGAAGGCCGGCTCAGGGTAGCAGACTGACCAGTCGAGCCCCTGGGCCCCCTTGAACTGGATCTTGGGGAGCATCTCCATGGCCCTGCAGAGAAGGCGGCTCTCATAGGAGCTGTACCCTCCGCTCTCTCGCCCCTGGGAAACCAGCTTGTAGAGCTGGTCGTCTCCCAGATCCTCCTGGATGTAGCGCATGCCGTCCTCGGAGACGGCCAGCACTTTCGGGACCTTTATCCCCTTCTCGAGGAAGTGGCGGTCAATCCTGACGAAAGCGTTATTCTCCTCCTTGTTGGTTCCGATAACCCCAATAATGGAGATATTTCCGCCTTTCAAGCGGAAATACCTCCTGTTGCTACCGGAAGAGTTCAACTCTTCCGCTTCGGCGGCCTTTTGGCCTGTGTAAGTCTCGAATAGATTTTTAAGCTTATCCATTCACTAATATAGATTGTTGTAAGTCACTCCGTTGGAGTTGTAGTTATATTTTTCGGCCAGCTTGCCGTACATCTGTCCGAGGACCTCGAGGTAGGGCTTGCCCTCAACGAGGGTCACACGGTAGACAGTGTCGTCGACTTTGTAGTAGTCAACCCCGTCCAGGGTGATGATGTCGTAGTCATCGGGAAGCTCCTCGACGAGGGCTCCGGCCGGAGGGACTATGACCTCGTACTGGCCGTTGGAATTGACGATGTAGAAGACTCCGTCCTGATAGTAGTACGGCTGGTTGGCGTAGGCGTAGCTCTGAACGAGGCCGAGCCTGTTGGCGAGAGTGGCCGCGTCATTTGCCCTGGTGGAGTTCAGGGCGAACGCGCTGTTCTGCGCCGCTATGGTCGCGTTGTTCTGAGCTATGATCCTGTTCTGCTCGTCGATGATCCTGTTGTTGGCGTCAATGGCGCTGAACAGACGGTAGGTGTTGTGATAGTACGCGAAGCGGACTGACGCGAACACCAGGTCTGAGATCGCCACATCCACGCAAACTCCGAAAGGAGGTCTGCAAACCACCCAGTACCCGTTGTAAGGCCTGTAGTAGATGCCATCATAGAAGCAGTACTCGATACCCCAGTAGGTCATTCTCCTATACCTAGGCGGCAGGTAATTGACCCTGTAGCCAAAGTAGTGAGGATGATGGGCCCAGAAGTGGCCGGGACGGTCGTAAGGCATGAAGTCGCGCTCTCTCGGAGGGATCCTGTGGACATTCCTGTCCTCACCGATCCTCATGAAGTCACCGCGAGTCTCATTCATCACGTTGCCGTTGCCGCGAGGGCTGTTCTTGTCATAAGGGGCGAGACCGCCTCTGGTGGCGTTGCCGACACCCTGGGAACGCTCCCTGGCGGAAGCCGCTCCACTTGCGGCGCCGCGGGCGACGTTGGCCCTTGAGGTGGAACCACCGATCTGACGGGCGACCCTCGACTCGGGATTGGAGTTGGAGCTCCTGGCGGCGGTGCCGGAACTTCTGGAGGCGGAGCCGGTGCTACGCTGGGAAGTGCCGTTGCCGACCTGGGAGCGGGAGCTCGAAGAGGTCGAGTTGGAGCTCCTGGCGGCGGTGCCGGAACTTCTGGAGACGGAGCCGGTGCTACGCTGGGAAGTGCCGTTGCCGACCTGGGAGCGGGAGCTCGAAGAGGTCGAGCCGGAGCTTCTCGCGGCGGTGCCAGAGCTACGCTGGGAAGTGCCGTTACCGACCTGGGAGCGGGAGCTCGAAGAGGTCGAGTTGGAGCTCCTGGCGGAGGTGCCGGAACTTCTGGAGGCGGAGCCGGAGCTACGCTGGGAAGAAGAGCTTCTTGTGGAAGAGCTATTCTGGGAAGAGGAGGCGCTTCTGGATCCGCCAGAGGAACGCCTGGCCTGAGAGTAAGAATCTACAGGATACGCGACCATGGCCAAAGCCACTATCGATGCGGTCGCGATTTTGAGGATGTTTTTCATATTGCAGTGGTTTTAGTGGTTATTAGTACATCAGGTACTTTCTGGAGAGCCTCTTGAAGCTTTCAACATCTTTGGACCAGTAATCCGAGATGTCCTCGACCTTCAGACGTCTCTCAAAAGTCGTCCTTACATAATCCGTACCACAAACTTTATCAAACATCCCATTCCTGCCCGCGGACAGTTTAAACGGGTTTTTCTCGGGGTATAACTCATTCACCGCCTGCATCACATAGAACTGGGTCAGGGTGCAGCAAGCCGCCTCGAAATCGGTGTAATGGAACTGGACACCATGGAGGAGCACACCCTGCGAAGCGCCGGAGAAGGGCTTGAAATGGATAGTCCTGAAAGCGATCCCGGGAAGGTTGTAACTGTCCAGGCGGGCCTTGAGAAGGTCGGCGTCGATCCACTCGGCGGCGAAAACCTCAAACGGCAGGGTGTAGCCTATGCCGATATTCAGATAACCCTGGAACTCGCCGACTATTCCAGAGGTGGGATAGTTGACGGCGGACTCGGGATAAGGAATATTCGGGGAAGGAAGGACCCAAGGGAGTTTGGTGTCCTTGTAGAGCATATTCCTTTGCCATCCTTCCATCGGGATGACGGAAAGCTTGCATTTGAGCGGGGGCTGGTCGCCCTTCTCGCCGCGGTTAAGCCCCTCCTCGTTGATCAGCATCGCCAACTCGCCGACCGTGAGACCGTAGATGTAGGGGATCTTGAACTCGCTCACGAAGGAATGGAAACCGTCCTCCACGAGGCAGCCCTCGACCTTGTTGCCTCCCAGGGGATTGGGACGGTCCAGGACCATGACCTCGATTCCTTGCTCGGCGCAGGCGCGCATCATGAGCCCGAGTGTGCTGATGAATGTGTACGAGCGGCTTCCGACGTCCTGGATGTCATAGACCACGACATCCAACCCGGAGAGCATCTCCGGAGTGGGCTTGCGGGTCGAGCCATAGACGGAATAGACCGGCAGGCCGGTACGGGGATCCTTGCCGTTCTCGACACGGCCACCGGCGTAAATGTCCCCTCGGACCCCGTGCTCGGGGGCGAAAAGCTTCTTGAGATCGACCTGAGGGGCCGAGTTGAGGATGTCTATGGTCGAGCGCAACTGGCTGTCCACCCCGCTGGGGTTGGTGACAAGTCCGACTCTCTTGCCCTCAAGGCCCTCGAAACCGCGGCCTTCAAGTACCTCTATTCCCACCCGGACTTGGGCCCCGAGGGAGAAAGTGGCGAGAACCGCGATGGCGGAAACGAGGGCTCTCGCTCTGGAAATAATTGGTTTATAGTTCATTGTCTGTGTTGTCTTCTAGGGTTTTATCTTGCTTTGAGGCTTTCCCGAAGGACGGGTCTATCTTGATCAGGGCTGTCACGATGAAGGTTATCGCGCAGAACAGCATGACCACGATGAAGAACTGGTGATAGCCGAGCTTGTCGGCGAGGAGACCGGAGAACATGCCAGGGATCATCAGTCCCAGATAGGTGAGTCCGGTGCAGATGGAGTAGTGCGAGGTCTTGAACTCGCCGGCGCTGAAGTACAGCATGTAGAGGGTCAAGGCCGTGAATCCGAAGCCGTAACCAAGTTGCTCTATGAATATGCAGGCTGTCACGACACCCATGCCGACCTGGTGACCGGCGCTGAGGTACACGTAGACAAGATCAGGCAGGGTGAGGGCCAGCACCATCGGCCAGAGCCATTTCTTGACGCCGTGACGGCTGGCCAGGATCCCTCCAATGATTCCTCCCAGAAGGAGTCCGACCACTCCTATGGTGCCGTAGGCCAGACCGTATTGCTCCGAGGTCAGGCCCAGACCTCCCTCGGAGGCGGGGCGCAGCAGGAAGGTGGGGCTCATCTTCGCGAGAAGCGCCTCGGGGAAGCGGAACAGGAGGAGGAAGAGGATGGCGACCACGGTCTCCCTGAGAGGGAATTTGGTGAAATAGGTGCTCAGGGAACGGCCAAGAGTCCTGAAAGTCTCCTTGGTGGTCAGCTTACGGGGGCTGTCGCTCTCGCTGACAGGTAGATAGAACTTATGGTAGAGGGCTATCGCCAAGAAAAGACCGGCCAGGCCGAAGAAGACAAGGCTCCACGAGAAAGCCACCTTGCCTCCGGAGGCTTTCTGGATCAAGCCCGCGACAGGGACAAGCACACCGTTGCCGAAGATGACGGCGAGACGGTAGACCGTGTTGCGGATTCCAACGAAGAAAGACTGCTGGCTGTCGTCCAGCTCGATCATGTAGTACCCGTCGGCGGCGATGTCATGCGTGGCGCTTGAGAAGCCCATCAGGAATAGGAAGAACATTATGCACTGGAACCACCAGGAGGTGCCGATGGTGAAAGCGACACCGGCGAAAGCGGCCCCGAGGAGGGCTTGCATGGTGATGACCCACCAGCGCTTGGTCTTGAATATGTCCACGAACGGGCTCCAGAGTGGCTTGATGATCCAAGGGAGCTGGAGCCAGCTTGTGTAGAGGGCGATTTGGGTGTTGGTCATACCCATCTGAAGGAGGATGACAACGGACACGCCCGTGACGATGATGTTGGGAAGACCCTCAGCGGCGTAGACTGTGGGGATCCAATACCAGGGTGATCTTTTGCTCATTATTCAGTTTTCAGTGTTATCATATTCGTTTCAACTCGGCGCCGGGATAGTAGTGGCGAAGGATCTCCTCGCATGAATATCCCCGGCTGCCCATGACTGCGGCCCCTATCTGGCACAGCCCGACCCCATGGCCCCATCCGGCGCCTTCCAGGATCAGCCTGTCCCCTTCCCACTTGACCTCGAAAGCCGAGCTCTTTAGATGGGACTCGGAGAGCCACCTCCTGATTATCAATTCTTTCCCTATCACCATCGAGGTCTTGTCGCCCACTATTCTCATTTTCTTCAGCCTTCCGGACGGGCCTCGCTCGATCGGTACCAGATCCTTGATCTCGCCGAAATCTATCCCGGAACGGCGGCGGACCAATTCCGAGACTTCCGGGCGGAAATATTCAGTCCTCCACCTGTAGAAATCCTTGGTCTCAAGGTCGTAGTCATTCAGGACTTGCGAGAGGATGCCCTCGTCGTCGGTGTGGCAGAAGGGGTCGGCGCCCTCCACCTCTTCTGGAGTGTCCGGAACTGGCTGAAGGTAAGGATATTCCTTATCCTCCCAGCAGGTGCTGAAGACCTCCATGCGGCCACCGCAGCACTTGGAGAAGCGGGCGTCGCAGATCTCGCCGCCCGAGACGAGCGTCAATCCCCAGGTCTGGTCTATGGCCTCGCGGACGGTCTTTCCCACCGCCATGGTCAGGCCCTGGTAACGCTGGCAATGGTCGTCGGCGCAGACATCGAACAGGGTGTGGTCCTCATGGTCGAACCATTTGATGTATTCATTCTCTTTGGAGGCGGTAGAGTCGGGAACGGTCGGCTCCGGAGCCTTGGCGGCCGTTCTCTTTCTCCTGTTGGCGATCTGGGCCATCACCCAGGAGCGGGAGATGACGGCGTGCGCCTTGAGGAACTCGAGTCCGGCGGAAGCCTTCATCTCGGAGGATATGACGCTCAGCAGGTAATCCTCGACCCCGACTACATTCACAGCCGTGACCTTGTCCCCGTCCACTATGAATCTTAGAGTCCCGGCGAACTTCTGGGTCACCTCGCGCTCCCAATGGAAATTCACTCCGATGGTCACCCCTTTCAGCAGGAAGGAGGGCTCGGCGAACATCGCGGCCTCGGTCTGGGCCTCGAAAACGAGCTCGTCATAAAGGACGCCGTTGTATGAGATCCTGCCGTCCTCGTAAGACACTTTCTGGGGGCCGGCTCCGTCGCAAAGGATCTCGAACTCAATCTCTTTGGCCGACATGACCCCAACCTCAAGAGTGTCCTGGATCCTGGTCAGGCGCCAGAGGATCTCCTCGTCAGACTCCTTCGAGAGAGTCACGTCCCTCACGACCTCGCCCAGCAAGAAGGAGTCGAGCTTGTCGAAGTCCTCCTCGCGGACAGTCACGAAAACCCCTCCCAGGTCCGCGCAACCAGGGCTCATCGAGAGATGGTCAGCCCCCCGGGAGAAATAATGGCGGGAGCGATGCTCCTCCCTGAATATCACGATAGTCCTGTATTCCTCCCCGGAACGCCAGACTATCACGTTGATCCTCGGCTCGGAGTCGCCCTCCCTCATCGGGGCGCAGTCAAGGAGCCGGTAAAAAAGTTTAGCCTGGGATTTCGCGGTCGAGGCTCTCAGGACATACACTCCCCTGGCGTACTCATTCAGATGATAGAGCCGTGCCTCCTTGACATTTGTCAGATAATCAAGGCCTTCCGCCCCTGAGTCCAGAAGGCTGTCCACCCTCTCGACGAGAGGCATGCTCCCGGACGGGCAGGCCTGGAAGTGGACATGGTCGGGGGCCGACGCCCCGCAGCGGGGGCCGTTGTAGAAGCAGAGGAAACCCTTGTTCTCCAAAGAGAAGTCGAGCATGTCCGGATAACGCCTCCAGATGGATTGAGGGGTGTGGTCGAAGCCGGAGATGACCAGATGCCTCGGGAATATGGGATAAGGGTTTAGGGTGACCCTGTACTTCCTGCCTTTCCGGCCCTCGAAATCGATGTTGGACTGCTCAGGCGGACGGTTCTCCGGACAAAGGAAGCAAGGCCGGGAGGCAATCGAGGCGGGATCAAGGGCGGCCTCGGATGATATTCTCCTACAAGGGTTTAACTGTACTGTCACATCAATGCCTCCAACATTGAGGGTCTTTGTCCGGGCTTTTTTCAGGTCACGGTAGTTAGCCGCGGCTAGAGGCCAGACAGAAAGCTGGTCCCCTATGAATTTGTCGATGTCGGCTGTCATCATAGAAGAGCGGTGAGGGTGTCTTTGAAAGAGGCGAACTCATGCTCGAAGTTAGGGGTGAACACTCCCTTGCCCAGAGAGGTGACTATCTCCTCCATCGTCCAGTAACGGCACTCCGTGACCTCGTCGTTGGCCGCGTGGATCTTGAAATCGCCTACGGCGGCGAAGACGTTGACCAGTTCTCTCTCGGTGGAACTCTCCCAGACATAGGTCTTTAGGTAGACAGGATTGAAAGCGGAGAAACCCAGCTCCTCGGCGGCCTCCCTGTACAGGGCCGCCTCCAGAAGCTCGCCGTAGTCCACATGCCCCCCGACGGCGGTGTCCCACATTCCGGGAAGCAGATCCTTGGTCATCGACCTTTTCTGGAGAAAAAGCTCGGAGGACCGGTTCAAGATGTGGAGATGGACGACAGGATGAAGCAGCTTCAGACCTGAATGAATATCCTTCCTGGAAGCCTGGCCTATCACAAGGCCGTTCTCCTCGACCACCGGAAGCATCTCAGCGCCGACTCGGGGATAGAGTCCGGGCTTCTGGGCGGTGGGCAGAGGCAGCAAGGGGGCGGGATCGAACGGATAGATTAGCTCAAACATTTGATTCCCAATAATTTATTATATTCATTTCCTCCTTGTTGTAGAGCATCCTGTCCACAAGGTTCGGAGCGAGGCGGCCAAGGGCGGCGAAAAGGCCCAGGACCACTATGGCGGCACCGGCGACGGCGAGGGCAACCTTGAGCCAAGGGTGCCTCTTTTTCTCCGTGACGATGTCATGGAGTTCCTGGACGGCGGCTTTCACCTCCTCGGGGGTCTCCTCATGTGTCTTGAGCGAGACCGGCTCGAGGCCGAAGCCGTAGGGATAGATGTCCAGATCCTCGTCGGCTATGAAGAAGAAGGTGTTCTCCTTGGTGGCGCGCAGGCGGCCAAGCCCGGGGAGAACGACCATTTTCTTTGACTGGAGGGTCTCTTTGAGCCCTGAAAGGAACTCCGCGATGATACTCTCGGCCTCTCTTTTCCCGATCCCGTTCGTCTTTGAATAGAAGTCGGCCAGGAGGCTGTCCTCCTCGTTCCATCTCTGGCGGAAAGACAGGCGGCGGTAAGGAGGATTGATCGTGTAGCCCTTGTCGGAGAATGTCGAGGGCATCAACTCAGAGACGAACGTTCCCAAGCCCGGCAACGTAACCTCGTCATTGTCCAGGACTAAATCCTTGACTATGTCGGAGAAAAGGTCTATATCCATCTCTAAAGCTTCGATTGTTCTCACAAAGATAATCAAAAAAACGTACAAAAAATTTGGAGAAATGTCTTTTTGTTGTACCTTTGCAATCCCGAAAGGGAACAACCTTCCTCCTTAGCTCAGTTGGTTAGAGCATCTGACTGTTAATCAGAGGGTCGTTGGTTCAAGTCCAACAGGGGGAGCGTCGACAGGATCAGCCGTTCACGTGAAAGTGGACGGCTGATTTGTTTTAATATGATTATCAATAAAGTTTATTTTCTTCCTATATTTGTGGTCTTATTCGAGAAAATATTATTTGACTCAATACAATGTTCAAGAATTTCGTGGGGTTCAATCTGGTTGAGGAGATGCACAAGTTGCGTCACAACAAAATATTCAACCCGCTAAAACTCAAGAAGAAAACACTTGGCTTCCTATTTGTCGCCGCTGTTTTTCTCGTTATTTGGTTCCTGCCTACGGAGGCTTTCGGGATGGATGGCCTCACCCAGGTCCAGCAAAGGATTATCGCCATATTCGTCTACGCCACCCTCATGTGGGTGATGGAACTCGTTCCCGCCTGGGCGACCTCGGTCTCGATCATGATCCTTCTGCTGCTGTTCACATCGGATTCCGGCGTGAAGTGGATATGCGACCCTGAGTCAGCGGGTCAGCTTCTCAGCTATAAACAGGTGATGGCCAGTTTCGCCGACCCCGTGGTCATGCTTTTCATAGGCGGTTTCGTGCTTGCCATAGCGACCACCAAGACGGGGCTTGACGTGCACCTCGCCAGGGTGCTCCTCACCCCGTTCGGGAAGAGGAGCGAGAACATCCTGCTGGGTTTCATGCTGGTCACGGCCCTTTTCTCAATGTTCATCAGCAACACGGCCACAGCGGCGATGATGCTCACCTTCCTGACACCTGTGTTCAAGCAGCTCCCGGAGGCCGGTAAGGGACGTATCGCCATGGCCCTCAGCATTCCCATCGCCGCCAACCTCGGTGGGATGGGAACCCCCATCGGCACTCCGCCAAACACGATAGCGCTTAAATACCTGAACGACCCCGAGGGCCTGAACCTCGCGATCGGCTTCGGCCAGTGGATGCTTTTCATGATCCCTCTCGTGATCATCCTGATCATCATCTCCTGGATCATCCTCAAGAAGGTCTTCCCTTTCTCACAGAAGACCATCGAGCTCAAGATCGACGGTGAGATGAAGCGCGGCTGGCAGACCTCGCTGGTGATCGTGACCCTGATCATCACCATCCTCCTCTGGATGCTGGACACTGTCACAGGAATCAACACCTACACAGTCGCGTTGATCCCGTTCGCGGTCTTCGCCATGGCTGGCATTATCACGAAATACGACCTTGAGGAGATCAACTGGTCGGTGATCTGGATGGTCGCCGGCGGTTTCGCTCTCGGCTATGCCATGAATGGCTCAGGACTCGCGACACTCGTGATCAGGGCCATCCCGTTCGGCAATTTCTCGCCGCTCATCATCCTCGTCATCTCCGGACTGATCTGCTACGGTCTTTCCAACCTGATCTCCAACTCGGCGACCGCCGCCCTGCTGATGCCCATCCTCGTGGTGGTCTGCACCGCGATGGGCGACAAGCTGACCTCGATCGGAGGCGCGACCACAGTCCTTATCGGTGTCGCCATCGCTTCCAGCAGCGCGATGATCCTGCCCATCTCCACACCTCCAAACGCCCTGGCATACGCCACCAACCTCATCCAGCAGAAGGATATGGCCAGGATGGGTGTCATTGTCGGCGTTTTCAGCATCGTACTCGGTTATCTTGTGCTAATCGGCGCAAGCGCGCTACATATCTTGTAATTGAAATAATCCGCTCCTGCAATGAATAAGAATATAGTATTCGTCGCCCTAGCGCTCATCCTCGCCGTTTCCTGTACCCGGGAGCGGATCGATGTCGGGCGCCTGGTGAACAATTATGCCACGGTGACGATTCCCGCCCCGGATCTGACCGGCATCACCGACAACGGTAAAGAAGTCCTGAGACTGTACCGCCTCGCCGCCGATGAGGTGGACAAGATCTACTGGGAACAGTTTTATGGAGACGGCGAGTCTTTCCTCGCCTCTCTGTCGGACCCTTCCGAGAAATTGTTCGCCGAGATCAACTACGGCCCCTGGAACCTTATTGACGGGAAGCCTTTCCTGCCCGGCTACGGCGACATGCCCCTCGCGGCCCGTTTCTATCCGGAAGACATGAGCGCGGAGGAATACGACGCGTTCGACGATCCTGACAAGCAGAGTCCCTACACCTTGATCGTCCGGGACGGTGACGCTCTCAAGACCGTTTGGTATCATGACGCTTATTCCAAGTACATCGACAAGATAGAGGAGTACCTCCACAGAGCCGCCGACGTCACGATCAAGGAGAGTGTCCGTAATTATCTGCTCAAGATGATCGAGGGTCTGAAGACGGACGATTATTACGAGAGCGACAAGGCCTGGCTGGAGATGAACGACAGCAAAATGGACCTGGTCATAGGACCTATCGAGACGGTGGACGACGCTCTCTACGGGACCAAGGCCTCCTACGGCGCTTATGTCCTGCTGAAGAATCTCCAGCGCACCGAGGAGCTCAACGCCCTTTCAGCCAGGATGCCGGAGCTTCAGCGGATGCTCCCCGGGGATCCGGCGAACCGCGACTTCGTCCCCGGCTCCGAGTCAGACATCTTCTCCTGCAACGTGCTCTATTGCAGCGGCTACACTAACGCCGGGTACAAGGTCATCGGAATCAATTTCCCTTATGACGCCAAGGTCCAGCAGGAACTGGGCACACGTACCATCATATTCGAGAACATCATCCGCGAGAAGTTCAACCGGACAGTCTTCCCGGTCAGCAAGCTGCTCCTTGAGGACGCCTATCAACCCCATGTCGACGCCAGCGCCTTCTACTGGATCATAGTGTTCCGCGAGATAGCCAAGGGATTGGGTGTTAAAGAGACGATCAACGGGAAGGGTACTGTCGTGGAGGCGCTTGGCAACGAGGCCCTGGCCCTGGAGAAAGCCAAATCCAACGTCCTGGGCACCTGGCTTTGCGCCCACGAGGCCGAGGCTTACCATATCTCCGCGATATTCCGGAAAGAAGATGTTCTCGCGACCTTTGTCGCCAACACCATCCGCTCCACCCGCTTCGGCGCGGCGGGCCCTACCGGCATAGCGAATATTCTTATCTACAACTACTTACTGGAGAACAAGGCGATCGTCTGGAACCCCTCCGGCCGCTACAGCATAGACTACGACAAGACGTGGTCCGCCCTCGAGGCACTTGGCGCCGAGATCCTACGCATCCAGGCCCATGGTGACATCGAGGCGGCGCATGCCTGCATCGCCAAGTACGGGGTGGCCGGTCTTGAGAGCCAGTCCGACAAGCGGGTGCTGGAGAAAGCGGGCATCCCGGTGGACATCCGCTTCACCTACCAGGAGCAGTAAGATTTGACCGTGATTCTAAATAAAATCAAAACAATATGAGACAAAAATTATTTTTCATCATTATCGCCGCGACCCTGATCTGCGCCTGCGACAATAATAAGACGCCACAGTCTCTTTTCAACAGGGAGGTGGAGCGCTATGCCATGGTGACGATCCCGGCTCCCGACCTGAGTGGTATCTCCGACAACGGTAAGGAAGTGTTGAACCTCTACCGCTTCGCCGCCGATGAGATCGACGCTCTCTATTGGGAACAGTATTTCGGCGACAAGGACGCCCTTCTGAATGGCATCGCCGATCCGGTCCAGAAAACTTTCGCCGAGATCAACTACGGCCCCTGGGACCGCACAAGCGGGAAATCCTTTGTTGACGGGTACGCGGACAGGCTCCCCGGAGCCGGCTTCTATCCCGCCGACATGACAATAGAAGAGTTCGACGCTTGGGACAATCCTGATAAGCTCAGCCCCTACACCATGATACGCCGCGCCGCTGACGGTTCCTTGGAGGCGGTTTGGTACCATGACGCCTACAAGGAGCACATCGACAAGATCGTCAACTATCTGAACGCCGCGGCGGACATCACCATCAAGCCCAGTGTCAAGAAGTACCTTCTCTCCAGGGCGGAGGGCCTGCGGACCGACAAGTATTACGACAGCGCTATCGCCTGGCTGGAGATGGACGACAGCAAGATGGATCTCGTGATCGGCCCCAACGAGAACGCCGATGACCAGCTTCTGGGAATCAAACGTTCCTATGAGGCTTTCGTCCTCCTGAAGAATGAGGCCAGGACAGAGGAACTGATGCAGTACGTGTCCAGGATCGGCGAATTCCAGCAGGATCTCCCCGGCGACCCCGCCTACAAGACCTTCCAGCCCGGAACCGGATCGAACATCTTCTCCTGCGACGCCCTCTATTACGCGGGCAAGGCCAACGCCGGCATCAAGGTCATCGCGCTCAATCTCCCCTTCGACAACGACGTGCAGCGTGACAAGGGCACAAGGACCATCCTGCTTGAGAACATCATCCGCGCCAAGTTCAAGAGCATTGTGGAGCCCTCCGGCAGAGTCCTTATCTCCGAGGAGGATCCGGGACAGGTCCTCGCTGACGCCTTCTACTGGAATATAGTCTTCCGCGAGGTCGCGCACGGTCTCGGTGTCAAGGAGACTGTCAACGGTAAAGGCAGCGTGGAGGAAGCGCTGAGGAACACCGCTTCCACTTTCGAGGAGATCAAGGCCAACGCCGCCGGAGTCCTCATGGTCTGCAAACTTCAAAGCCGCTTCGACATCTATCGCCTGTTCGGCAGGAAAGACGCCCTCGCCACCTTCTTCACATCCCTGGTACGTTCCGGACGTTTCGGCGAAGGATCTTCTCTCGGAAGAGCCAACACGATCATTTACAACTACTTGAACGAGGCCGGCGCTTTTGAGCGCCATCCTTCCGGCCAGTACACTATCGACTACGACAAGATGGAGAACGCGCTGGCTGACCTCACCGCCCTCGTGCTTGAGACCCAGGCGACCGGGAACTATGAGTTCGCCTCTGAATTCGAGGGGAAATATTCCAAACCCACTGATGATTTCGAGGCTGACATCGTGAACCTGAGACTGGAGAAGGTTCCGATGGACGTCCGTTTCGAGTTCAAGAAGCGCTAACGCATCTGGCGAAGACGCACATCGACCCCTGGAAGAAGTTTCGGAAGGGGGTCGATGTTTGTTTGGCTGAAGTGATAGGGTATCAAGACCTTAGGCTTGATCATCCCGGCGGCGGCGACGCACTGCTCGACTGTCATCGTGTAGGGCTGGTTGACCGGGAGGAAAGCCACGTCAATGTCCTTCAGCTCAGCCATTTCCGGGATATCCTCAGTGTCCCCGGCGACATAGATCCGAAGACCGTCGATTGTCAGGACGTACCCGTTGCCGTTGCCCTTAGGGTGGAAACGCTCCCTGCCCTCAGTGATGTTATAGGCGGGCACGGCGTCCATGGTGATATTCCCGGGCAAAGCCACGCTCTCGCCGTTGGCTATCGCCTCTCCCTTCCCTATCTTATCCCGGCTGGCGGCGTTCATGATCAGACGGGTGCCGTCCCCGGTCAGAGCGGCTATCGCGGCCTCCTCCAGATGGTCCCCGTGCTCATGGGTGACGAGGATGACGTCGGCTTTCGGGAACTCCGCGGCGTAATCGGTGCTCTTCCCGTGTTCCGAGACAGGGTCGACCTGGATGGACAGGCCTTTATACCTTATCTCAAGCGAGCCGTGCTTGATTAATGTGATATCCACAGGTTCACCGCCGTCTGTGAGGAAACGCTCGACCTCGTACTTGGTCACAGGCTCACCGGCCTCAGTCCAGGCGAGATAGCCTCCCGCCAGGTTGTACACCTCGAAACCGGCCTTCGACAGGGCCTCGCCGGCAGAGGTGGCCCGCTTGCCGCTCCTGCAATAGATGTAGAGAGGGGCGGATTTGTCGAAAGCCGCGGACATGTTGTCCACAAAAAGGGAGTCGTACCAGTCGAAATTGACCGCGCCTCTCAGATGGCCTTGGGAATACTCATCGGCTGTGCGGACATCGACGAGCCTGACGTTGGGGAAATCCTCCACGCTCTTGGCGAAATCTTCGACACCGAGGTCGCGGACCTTGGCCCCGCAGGAAAAGAGCCCGAAGAAGGAGAATGACATAAGGGTGATGGGGATTATCTTTTTCATACTCTACATTTTCGCGATGAATATACGTCTTTTTTATTTAACTTCGCCGATATGGGACTCGAGATAGAAAGGAAATTCCTCATTGACGGCGACTTCAAGAAAGAGGTTTTCAAGTCGTTTCACATCACGCAAGGCTATCTTTGCAGGGTGCCTGGGAAGTCGGTCCGGATCAGGATCAGGGACAACGAGGCGTTCATAACCATCAAGGGGAAGGCCTCGGAGAGCGGTTTGACCCGCTTCGAGTGGGAGATGCCGATCCCGGTGAACGACGCCGAGGAACTGCTGGCTCTCCGCGAGGGCGCGCTTATCGACAAGACCAGGCACCTGGTCAAGGTCGGGGGACATGTTTTCGAGGTGGATGAGTTCCACGGGGACAACGAGGGCCTGCTGATCGCTGAGGTGGAGCTCGGAAGCGAGAGCGAGGCCTTCGAGAGGCCCTCCTGGCTCGGAGAAGAGGTCACCGGGGACAGAAGGTATTACAACTCAACCTTGACGAGGCGCCCGTTCAAGGATTGGAAATGATCCTCTGGTAAGCGAGTCTCTCGTCCCCTGACGCCAGGTAGATAATCCCTCGGTAACTGAATCCCCATTTCAGGATGTTGTGTCGCATGATGGAGTTGTTCCGGTGCGTGTCGATCCGGATGTTGGCGTCCCTCTCGAAACAATAATCCATCATGTCCGAGAATATCCCGTGGACATCTGGATAACTGGCGATCCTGTGGATCACATGATAAGGGGCGTCCTTGTCGAGCCACTCCCCTCCCTCGATGTGGTCGTAGGTTGGCTCAGGGGACTCCAGAAAAGCGAAATACCCGACAATCCTTCCTCCCTCCTCAAAGACGAAGCCCCCGTCCTTTCGGATGTCGGCCTCGACGGACTCCCTGGAGGGATAACCCTCTGACCACTGGGTCATGTTCCCGTCAGAGCGCATGATCGCCCTGGCGGCCTCGAAAACCGGCATGATTCGCTCTATGTCGCCAGTGACGGCGGGTCGGATAATCCTTCTCATAACTATCGCGAATATAGGGAAAAACGATAGTTTTACACTATATTTGCCCTAATGACACTTCAAGACTCTAAGCCCCATTACGCCATATTGGACGGCCTGCGCGGAGTCGCGGCCCTGATTGTCATAATCTACCATGTTTTCGAGTTGTTCCCGGGCACCCCGGTCCCTCACGGGTACCTCGCCGTGGACTTCTTCTTCATCCTCTCCGGCTTCGTGATCGGCTACGCCTACGACGACCGGTGGGACAAGATGACCGTCGGGGGCTTCTTCAAGCGAAGGCTCAGGCGCCTGCATCCGATGGTGTTGACCGGGGCGTTCCTCGGCGCCGTCACCTTCCTCATCCAGGGCGGAGTGAAATGGGACGGGAGCCACGTCGGGACCGGCCTGGTGATGCTGTCCATGCTGTTCGCCATGTTCATGATCCCCTCGTTCCCGGGAGGTGTGACGGAGGTTCGCGGCAACGGCGAGATGTTCCCCCTGAACGGCCCCTCCTGGTCCCTTTTCTTTGAATATATCGGGAATATCCTCTACGCCCTCCTGCTCCGCAGGCTCCCGAAACTGGCCCTCGGGGCGATTTGCGCTGTCTCGGGAGCGCTCCTGACCGGAATAGCTGTACGGGACGGTTTCCTCGGGGTGGGCTGGACGATGGCCGACGGCGGATTCTGGGGAGGACTTGTCAGGATGCTCTTCCCCTACACCATGGGAATGCTGATGGCCCGGGTGTTCAAGCCTGTCAAGATCAGGAGAGCCTTCCTGTATTGCGCCCTGGCCCTGATAGTTGTGGCTCTCATGCCCGCTCTGGGCGGCGCCCCTTGGCACAACGGCCTTCTTGAGGCCGCGTGCGTGATATTCATATTCCCCTGCCTTGTGTGGCTGGGGGCTTCCGACAACTCCCACGGAGAGAGGATGAAGACCGCCTGTACCTTCCTGGGAGACCTTTCCTATCCGCTCTACATGGTCCATTACCCCATATTCTATCTCTACTATTCCTTCATCGGCTTCGACGGAAACGGGGTCTCCGCGACCTTCCGCGAGGCCTGGCCGGCGGC
The DNA here is from genome assembly GCA_017429765.1 of Bacteroidales bacterium. Taxonomy (GTDB): domain Bacteria; phylum Bacteroidota; class Bacteroidia; order Bacteroidales; family UBA932; genus Cryptobacteroides. Next base: position 42,439 of record JAFROJ010000050.1, read on the forward strand.
TCTTCTGGCCGTCTCGGTCAGCCTTGTCCTGGCGTGGGCGTTCATGAGAATCCAGAATCACAAACAACCTGAAACCAAGTATTTAAATGAGTCTTAGCTTAGTCTATGACCTATTATTTACCTTTCCAACCACGCAAGCAGTTCATCTATGGTTGCTGATTTAGCTCCGGGGTGTATCAACTCGTATTTGTCGTGTCGATCCTTGTCGGCGGCGATCTGCTTGCGCAGTGCTTCACCTCTCATGAACCAACCGGACTCAATCACATAACCCTTCCAGCCGCAGGGACATCCGCCCTCGAGATCTACCCTGCCGCTGAGCGGGGAGCCGCAGTAGCGGTAAGGATAGAGGACTCTGCGACATTTCGGGCAGTTGAACGCGAACAGGTCAGGGTGCGATAAGGAAGTCCTCACGAAGGATCCGAGCCAGACGGGATCAGGGGCAAACTCGACGCCGATACCGCCGATGCTGTAGGTCATTCTCATAAAGAGAGGAGTAAAGTAGAATTTGTCATTGTCCTTCCATTCTCTAAATCTGGTGTATATCACTCCAGAATTGTGGTAGAAAAGACGTGTGTCGAGCAATTGCCTGTTGGTAGGTACTGGCCCGCCCTTGCAAAAAAACTCATTTTTGTCCATGATACAGACTTTTTTTGATGTTGAACAATCCGCATCGTTTTGCCACCGTGGCTTCTGGCTGCTCGGTTGGCGGCTCTCTTGGAGCTCTCTTGATGCACGGTGCAAAGATAGGTAATACTTCTTTGCCAGCAAGCGAATAACAGTTCTTTGTGACGTTCGTTAATCACAATGCTATTATCACACAATACCCACCTTATCGGGTCCCCTATGATCAATCGCGCGGTGGCTCACAGTTTTCGTCGCCGGATCATTGGTGGCTCGTCGCGGGAAGGGGGACGCTTCAGTACTTCGTGCCGCCGTTGATGATTATTCTCCTGATCGGCTCGCCGTTAGCGGTGACGCGGCCATCCTCACCGATGACTACCCCGGGAAGCTTTTTCAGAATCTCGCTGATGTCCGTCTGGGGCTTGTCTTTTGTCGTGATAGTGATGATCGGATAAGGCACTCCGAATTTGCTCAGGGCGCTTTTATCCCTGATCACCGTCACGTTACTTATTCTGTCGGCATTGAGGGAACGTAGTACGGCCTCATCCGCGGTGACCTCTCCGTCAATGATGTAGAGTATCTTGGATCTGCCGATCGCGAGAGTGTCGGCGTGGATGCGGACACTGTTCAAGAGGCTGTCGGGGATAGAGAAATCTTTGTTAAAGTTGATCTTAGGCTTCGGGAATTCTCCTGAGATTGAGAAGACCGGTGGGGTGGTCGTGATGGCGTGGACAGTGATGGCCTTGCTTCCCTTTCCGGTCGTCGTGATCTGGTAGTCCTTCACGGTCTTTCCCTTGAGTTGCGAGCCGTCGAAATTCTCAACGGTCACGTTGTCAATGACATAGATAGTCTGCTGTGCCCAAAGGCCGGCGCAGGAAAGGATGATGCTGATAAAAAGGGTAAAAGTCTTTTTCATTTGATTCCGTGTTAATCGTTCATTGATACAAGATAAAAAGACTGTCCACTGTCTATCGTTGTCAGGATGTAGGAGGCCTCCCTGCCATCGTTGAAGTGGGCTGTCATTATGAAGCCGTCGCCGACAGGCTTGAACTCATAGCCGTCGGCGTCCGCCGGATCGAGATCGGAGATGAATTGAATCTTCCGCAACAAATCCAGAGTGTCGATGGATTCCGGCTCCGCCGGTCCGATCGTCTCCGGCTTTCTGGCAAGGAAAACCACAGCGACCAGGATCGCCGCCACGCCAGATAACGCCATACTCCAGATTCTCACTGTCCGCCGATGCGTCTGGCGGACTATGCGGTCAAATTCGTCAGCGGCTTCGGGAAGGGTTTCCGTCCGGACAGGCTTAACTTCCTGAAGCAACTGGCAAACCGCCATCTCTTCCTCATCGGCAGGAGGAGTGACCACGAATGACTCGGCCAGATCCTGCTCCTCGGCGAAGGATGTCTCCGCTTCCAAGTATTTCTTTATCAAGTCTTTCCGATTCATTTTACTCATGGTTAACAATATTCATCAATTCTTTTCTGGCTTTGGAGATGGATGTTTTGACGCTCCCTTTCGGTCTTCCTGTCACCGCGGCGATCTCGTCCAGTGAGAGGCCGCTGGCGCGGAGCCGAAGTAGATATCTGGTTCGTCCCGGAATATTCACGAGCGCCTTGGCCACCAGCGCTCCCGCCTCCGACTCCTCCAGTCTTGAGGATGGATTATTGTCTGACAGCAGGTCTTCCCGGAGCGGCAGCGGCTGGCCCTTCCTGGCCTTGCGCCAGATCGAGACGCAGAGGTTCTTGGTAGTCGTCACGGCCCAGGCCTCCGCGTTACGGACAGGGTCTCCGCGCCGCCTGGCCTCCAATAGCCGGAGCAGAACATCCTGAGCCACATCCTCCGGGTCGCCGTCCAGGCGCGTGGCTCGGAAAAACTTCCGGGCCAGGGCCAGAACCTTAGGCCGAGCCGCCTCCAACTCTATCTCGATCCTTTCATCCATACTCACCCTTATAGACGCAAAAATCGTGAAAAGTCAAGGGAAATAATTCAAGATCAGAAAGAAGGGATTCGCTCGGTCGCGTCGCTCCCTCGCGCATCCATTCTTGAGCGAAGCGAAAGCGGCATCAGCCGCCGTGCCGGAACGTCAGCGAGATGCGAGGCATCGAAGCAGTGGAGGCACCGACCGAAACGAAGTGAAGGTCGCATGTCCCCTGGGGGACCGACGCGAAGCGTCGAGGGGGTGAGAGGGGGAATCCCTCCGCCGAAGCGAAAGAAGCAGCGCTGACATGCGCTGCTTCTGAAGCGGAGGCGGAGGGATTCGAACCCCCGGAACGTTGCCGTTCAACAGTTTTCAAGACTGCCGCCATCGACCACTCGGCCACACCTCCGGATATTTCTAAACTGTCGCGAAGATAAAGATAAAATTCTTCAACCCAAAATTATTTGGCCTCTGAGGCGGGTTCATCGCCGCGGGCGAAAAACTTGTATTGGAAGAACACGAGATACAGGGCCCCGACGGTCACGCAGCTGTCGGCGAAGTTGAACACCGGAGCGAAGAATAGGAACTCCCTGCCCCCGATGATCGGGAACCAGGAGGGCCAAGTCGTGTTGATGATCGGGAAATAAAGCATATCCACAACCCTTCCGAACATGAAAGGGGCGTAGTTGAATATGATTCCGTAAAAGAGGCTGTCGATGATGTTGCCAAGGGCTCCGGCGGTGATGAGGGTCAGGCCGACAAGTACACCTGTCGGGACAACCGGCTTGGCAGGGTCATTAACCTCGGATTTACGCACAAGGGAGGCTATCCACCAGCAGAGCGCGCCGAACAGTCCGATCCTGAAAAGCGAGAGAAGGAATTTCCCCACGGCGCCGCCGAACCTCATCCCGAAAGCCATCCCCTCGTTCTCGATGTAGAGAATCTGGAACCAATCGCCAATCACGTGGATATGCTGGCCGATCTCCATATTCGTCTTCACCAGGATCTTAGAGACCTGGTCGATCACGACAAGGATAATCCCCAGCAATAAGAGTTTCTTTCCCTTGGACAGTCTCACTAGTTGCGGCCTTTTTTGGCTAGCATTTCCTTTGCCTCGACAGTGAGTGTGGCATGCGGCACGAGGCGAAGCCTCTCCTTCGGGATGAGCTTTCCGGAGACACGGCACACACCGTAGGTCTTGTTCTCGATACGCACAAGAGCCGCCTCCAGATTCTGGATGAACTTATACTGCCTTTGGGCGAGCTGGCTCGCCTCCTCTTTCGAGAGCTGGTAGGCACCGTCGTCCTCCACGGTCTTGAAAGAAGGGGTTGTGTCTTCGATGTCGTTGCTCCCATTGTGCATGATAACCTTTCGCAGAGTGTCATACTCTTTCCGCGCCTGGGCGAGTTTCTCATTTATAATGAGCTTGAACTCAGCGAGTTCCTCGTCACTATAACGGGTCTTCTCCACTTCGGTCGCGACGTTCTTTACGTCCTCTGACATGGCGATAAAAATTAAATCAGGTTGTATTCTCGCTTCAGCGTCATCCTCACAGCTCCTTCGTCCCACTCCACATCGGCAGCCCCCTCGGGAGCCTCCGAACCATTCCTCACATCAATTGAAAGAGCGAGAGTCTGGGCCGAAACATAATCTTTATAAACTTTGAGAGCGCCGGTGATCTCCTCACCGACTTTCCCGTCTGCAAATATAATAACTTCTATTTTATCTGTAACCTCAAAACCACTGTCTTTTCTAAGATTCTGGATCCTGTTGATCAGTTCCCTCGCCACACCCTCTTTCTTAAGCTCATCGGAGATCTGGATGTCCAGGGCGATGGTGAGAGGCCCGTCGGTGGCGACGAGCCATCCGGGCATGTCCTCGGAAGAGATCTCGTAGTCAGCCGGGCCGAGGGTCACGTCTCCTCCAGGGAGTGTGAGAACATATTCAGAATCAGCGGCTTGGGCGTTCTGGATCGCGGAGATCACGGCCTGGTCAAGCTGAGCGAAAGCGCCGGCGATCTCCTTCATCCTCTTGCCGTAAACCTTGCCGAGTGTCTTGAAGTTCGGCTTGATCTTCTTGGTGATGATCCCGGTGGTGTCGGAGATGAACTCCGCCTCCTTCACGTTGACCTCGCCGAGGATGATTCCCTTGACCATCTCGAGCTGGGAACGGACCTTGTCGGAGATGACAGGAATAACCAGTTTCGAGAGCGGCTGGCGGACCTTGATGGACACCTTGCGGCGGAGGGCAAGGATCATAGAGGTCGCCTTCTGGGCGAGAGCCATCCTCTCCTCAAGGTCGGTGTCGATCACGGAGGGATCGCTCTGGGGCATGAGGACATAATGGACAGACTCCTCACCGTCGGGAACCAGATCGAGATAGAGACGGTCCATGTAGAACGGGGCGATCGGGGCGGAGAGGATAGCGACATCCACGAGGACCTCCCTCAAAGTCTGGTAGGCCGAGAGCTTATCCTCGTTCATCTCGCCTCCCCAGAAGCGCTTGCGGTTCAGGCGGACGTACCAGTTGCTCAAGTCATCGCAGACGAAATCCTGGACCAGACGGCCGGCAAGGGTGATGTCATAGTCCTCGTAGGCCGCTATAACCTTCTTTTTCAGGGAGTTAAGGAGCGAGATTATCCATCTGTCGATCTCCGGACGCCTTGAATAATCCACCTTCGGCGCCGAAGGGTCGAAGCCGTCCACGTTGGCGTAGAGGGCGAAGAAGGAATAGGTGTTGTACAGGGTGCCGAAGAACTTCCTGCGGACCTCGTCCACTCCGGACTCGTCGAACTTGAGGTTGTCCCAAGGCTGGGCGTTGGTCAGCATGTACCATCTCAGGGCGTCGGCGCCGTACTTGTCGAGCTCCTCGAACGGGTCCACGGCGTTCCCGAGGCGTTTGCTCATCGTGTTGCCGTTCTTGTCGAGGACGAGCCCGTTCGAGATGACGGTCTTGTAGGCCGGGGTGCCGCTGACCATAGTGTGGATGGCGTGCAAGGTGTAGAACCATCCGCGGGTCTGGTCGACACCCTCCGCGATGAAGTCCGACGTGCAGCCGAATTTCCAGGTGTCAAGGCCTCTGAGACCTTCCTGGGCGTACGGCATGGCGCCCGAATCGAACCACACATCGATCAGGTCGGTCTCCCTTGTCATCTTCTTAGCGGAAGGGCTGACAAGGAATATATTATCGACATAAGGCCTGTGGAGGTCGATCCTGTCATAGTTGGCCTTACTCATGTCCTTAGGATCGAATCCCTTGTCCTTCAAGGGGTTGGACTTCATGATCCCTGCCTCGACAGCCTTATCGATCTCGGAGAAGAGCTCGGCGGCGGAGCCTATGCAGATCTCCTCCTTGCCGTCCTCGGTACGCCAGATAGGAAGAGGTGTGCCCCAGAAACGGCTGCGGCTCAGGTTCCAGTCCTGGATGTTCTCAAGCCACTGGCCGAAACGGCCCGTGCCTGTCGACTCCGGCTTCCAGTTGATGGTCTTGTTCAGGGCGACCATCTCATCCTTGACGGCCGTCGTCTTGATGAACCAGGCGTCGAGGGGGTAATAGAGGACCGGCTTGTCGGTGCGCCACGAGTGAGGATAGCTGTGGGTGTGCTTCTGGATCTTGAAGCACCTCCCGTCCTGCTTCATCATCATGCAGAGATCCACGTCAAGGGTCGGAGCGTCGGCGGGAAGGGTGTCGTCGAAAGCGTTCTTGACATACCTGCCGGAGAACTCCTTGTAAGACGGGTCAACGCTGCTCTTGAGATATTCAGGATCCATGTCCTCGACGCGGTAGAAACGGCCCTCGTGATCCACCTGCGCCTGCCTTTTGCCGTCCTTGTCGACGATGATTATCCCGGGGACACCGAAATTGGCGGCCACCTTCTTGTCGTCCGCGCCGAACGTGGGGGCTATGTGGACTATTCCTGTACCGTCCTCGGTGGTCACATAGTCTCCGGAGATCACCCTGAAGGCCTCTCCCTCATCGATGGGAGCGAACCACGGGATCAGCTGATTGTAACGGATCCCGACCAGGTCGGAACCCTTAACCGTCCCGTCAAGGACCTTGTAGGGAACCAGTTTGTCCCCGGCCTTGTAGTCCTCGAGGGGGATCCCGGCAGCCTTAGGGTTGAACCATGCCCCAACCAACTCCTTGGCGAGGACATAGATGGCCTTCTCCCCGGTGTAGGGATTGAAAGAGAGAACCTTGGCGTACTCGAACCTGGGGCCTACGCAAAGAGCCACGTTGGAAGGCAGGGTCCAGGGGGTGGTCGTCCATGCGAGGAAGTACACGGGGACATCCTCCACCTCGAACAGGGGCTCGGACTTCCCGTCCCTCACCACCTTGAACTGGACAGTCGCGGTCGTGTCGGTGACATCCTTGTAGCAGCCGGGCTGGTTGAGCTCATGGGAGCTGAGACCGGTGCCGTCGGACGGGGAATATGGCTGGATAGAATAGCCCTTGTAGAGCAAACCCTTGTCGTAGATTCTCCTCAGAAGGTACCAGAGGGTCTCGATGTAACGGTTGTCGTAGGTGACGTAAGGGTCGTCCATGTCGACCCAATACCCGACTCTCTGGGTCATCTCCTCCCACTCGGCGGTGTATTTCATGACCTCCTCGCGGCAGGTCTTGTTGTACTCCTCGACAGAGATCTTGGCGCCGATGTCCTCCTTGTGGATCCCAAGCTTCTTCTCCACACCGATCTCCACCGGAAGCCCGTGGGTGTCCCAGCCGGCGCGGCGGCTCACTTTGTAGCCGGTCTGTGTCTTGTACCGGCAGACGGCGTCCTTGATCGACCTGGCCATGACATGGTGGATGCCCGGTTTGCCGTTGGCGGAGGGCGGTCCCTCGAAGAAAACGAACTCAGGAGCCCCTTCCCTCACCTCGAGGGATCTCTCGAAAGCCCTGTTCCTCTTCCACCTGTCGAGAATCTCATTCCCCACAGCGACCAGATCTAGTCCTTTGTACTCTTTGAATGTCATAATTTTCTTCCTAATTTCGCGTCTGGAAAAGCCGCCCGGCACCCCATGACACTTAAGGTGCAAAGTTAGGCATTTCCGCACTATTTATCAATAGGACAGAAAAGGTGAACATAGTAGACATAATCATCCTTTGCTGCTGCGCCCCGGCTATTTTCCACGGCCTCTCCAAGGGGTTCGTGAGCCAGGCATTCTCCCTTGTCGCCCTCGTGGCGGGAGTCTGGCTTTCCTTCAAGTTCTCCGGGGTTGTAGGAGACTGGCTCTCCTCTTTCCTCGACCTTTCCGGAGCGGTTCTTCACATCATAGCTTTCGCGCTGATCCTGATCCTCGTGTCTGTGGTGATGTGGCTCCTCGGAGAGCTCGTTGAGGGGCTCCTGAAGGTCGTCATGCTAGGGTGGCTGAACAAACTCCTCGGAATAGTTTTCGCCCTGATTAAGGCCTTCCTGATTGTGGGGCTGGTCGTCTTCCTTTTCGACTCCTTGAACTCCATGTTCAACATCGTTAAGGCGGAGACCCTCGACAACTCCTTGCTCTACCATCCCGTGAAGGACTTGGCCGACCTCGTGTTCCCCTACCTTAAAGAATTGATATTCAAGAAGTGATGGAGAGATTGATCCTTATTGAGACTTCCACCTCGCTTTGCTCCGTCGCCATCGTGGAGAACGGGGAGATTGTCAGCGAGAGGTTGAGCGAGACCCCAAGGGCCCACGCCTCGATGACGGCCCCATTCGTCGACGAGGCTCTCAAGGAGAGAGGTCTCAGGGTGAGCGACTGCGACGCGGTGGCTGTCAGCAAGGGGCCGGGGTCCTACACCGGTCTGAGAGTCGGGGTCTCGACCGCCAAGGGGCTTTGCTTCGGCGCGGGTATTCCCCTGATCTCCGTCGGCACACTCGACACTCTGGTCTGGCAGGCGATGGACGAGGGGCTTGTCCCCGTAGGGTGCGAGTTCATAATCCCCATGGTGGACGCCAGGAGGATGGAGGTCTACACCGGAGTGTTCACCCCCGACGGCCGTCAGGTATCCCCTACTGTCGCCAGCGTCGTGACGGCGGACTCATTCCCTGAATATCTTTCCGAGGGACCCGTCCTGTTCATAGGCGACGGCGCCGGCAAGTGCTCCGGGATCATCCGGAACCCCAACGCCACCTTCGTCCAGGTCTGCCCGAAAGCCTCAGGGATGAGGCGTCCAGCCACGGCCGCCCTCAGGGAGGGACGTTTCGAGGATGTGGCGTACTTCGAGCCATTCTACCTGAAGGAATTCGTCACGACTGTAAGCAAAAAGAGATTGTTTTAAAAGCACATACCATGAAAATCGGAGTCGCCGGCGACCACGCCGGTTATGAGTACAAGAACAGGCTCGCTGAGCTTCTGACAAAAAAGGGACACGATGTGGCCGACTACGGCACCTATTCCGAGGTCAGTTGCGACTATCCGGACTACGCCCACGCCCTCGCGGAGGCGGTCCAGAAGGGAGAGGTGGATCTGGGAATAGGAATATGCGGCACCGGGAACGGCATGGCCATCACCCTCAACAAGCATAAAGGCGTGAGGGCCGGACTCGCCTGGAACAGCGAGGTCGGAAGGCTGGTCAAAGCCCACAACGACGCCAATGTCCTGGTTCTTCCAGCCCGTTTCATCACCTACCAGATGGCGACCAGGATCGTCAACACATGGCTTTCCACCCCAGCGGAGGGCGGCAGGCACGAGCGCAGAAGGGAGAAAATCGACGTCCGATAGGTGGAGATAAAGGCCCTGATAGCTGACTCCAGCCTTCTCGGGAAGGCTTTGTCGGGGAATATTGACGATTACCCCGACGGGATAATCATCCCCATCGACAAGCCCTACAGGTGGACTTCGGCCGATGTCATCCGCAAGCTAAAATGGGCCGCTTGCCGTCATTTCGGCAAGAAGAATCTCAAAGTCGGTCACGCCGGCACCTTGGATCCTCTGGCCACCGGCGTGCTGCTGGTCTGTGTCGGCAAGGCCACCAGACTCGCCGAGACGCTCCAGAAAGAGGGCAAGGAATATGTCGCCGGAATAGCTTTCGGCGCGACCACACCATCTTACGACCTGGAAAAAGCCGTGGATAAGCTTTACCCTACCGACAATGTCTCGGAAAAGTCTGTCCTTGAGGCGCTTCCGGGCTTCCTTGGGGAGAGTGAGCAGGTGGCCCCGCTGTTCTCGGCGAAGTCCGTCGACGGGGTCAGGGCCTATGAGCTGGCCAGGCGGCAGTACAAGGAGAAGGGCAAGGCTAAGACCGATGTCCTCGAGGACTTCGACCACAGCGCGGCGGAGGCGCTTAACATCCAGAGGATCAACATCCGCGAGCTCGAGTTGCTGGACTTTCGACCGGGGGATGCCGGGGCACCGCCGGACCCTGTCCGCGTCCATTCTCGCTTCGCCGCGGCTGAGTACGGCCCTGGCAGCCGGATCAATGTCACTGACACCTCCGGTCTGAACCTGCCAATCGCCACCATCAGGATAGCCTGCGGCAAAGGCACCTACATCCGGGCCTTCGCCAGGGATCTCGGCGAGGCTCTCGGCTCAGGAGCCCACCTCAACTCTCTCCGCAGGACAAAATCAGGCGGCTTCGCCGCCGAAACCGCCCTCTCTGTCTCCCAAGCCCTGGAGCTATTGACTGATAAGCAATAAGGAAGGTCCCCGATCAAGGTGATTCACCCTGTCCCTGGAAACCGACATGACACCTTTCACCTTCTCGAAATGCGTCACGGCATCCTGGATCTTGGACGGGTCCGGGACACGGATCGCGATCGCGTTCACTATCCTGTAGTCATAGATTATCTCGGCCCCGTACTTGCGGATGGCTTTCTTTAACGGCTCCTTCCCGATCTGGATGTCGTAGCTGATCACAAGCACATCGCTGGAGAACTCGAGACCGCTTTCCCGGGGCCTTTCGGGAGGGATACTGCCCGGGGAAGGGATATCTGGGGCGTCGAAGGAGTCGACTCTGGCGAGTTGCTTCTCGGTCCTGCTCATCGTGCTGCACCCTGCCAGGACGGCAAGGAAGGCCGACAGGCTCAACAAGGTCTTTATGAGAGGTCTGGTCATTCTAAATCATTCAGTCCGGGCTATTTTCCTGCAAGTTTGAAGCCAGAGGAAGCCCATTCCCTCATGGTTCCGGCGTCATCGTAGATAAGATATCCTTCCACACCTTCCGTGGAGCCGATGAACTCCCTGGCCTTGTCCAGACCTATCACCATGCAGTAGGTCGCATAGGCGTCGGCTGTCACGGCCTTGGGGGCCACTATCGTGGCGCTCAGCAGGTTATGGCTGACCGGATAACCGGTTCTCGGATCGATTGTGTGGGAATATTTCCGGCCGTCCTTCTCGTAGTATTTCCTGTAGTTGCCGGAGGTGACCACCCCTTTCCCGCTCCCGTCACCCTGCCAGATGCCGTCAAGGTCGGCGCCGGGTGTCATATTCCCGTCAAAAGGCCGGTCGATGCCGATAGACCACGGCACACCCCTCTGGTTCACCCCCTCGCAATAGATCTCCCCTATGTCCACCAGCATGTCCCTGACCCCGATGGAGTGGAGATACTCCGCTATCTTGTCCGAGGTGTAGCCCTGGGCGATCGCGTTGAAGTTGAGTCTCGGCTGTGTCCCGGGAATGGTCGAGACCATGTCGGGACCTATCTTGTCCATCCCGCAAACCGCCATGACGCTGTCGATGGTCTCCCGGGAGGGAGAGGAGCCGGAAGTGAAGCCGAAGCCCCAGATGTCGAACAGGGGGCCGGAGGCCACGTCAAGAGCCCCTCCCGTCTGCTTGAAATAGTCCCTGGAGAGGGAGAAAACCTCCTTGAACATCCCGTTCGGCTCGACCGGGCCCCCGGCGTTGTAACGGCTCAGCTGAGAGCCTTTGTTGTAGCCGGAAAGGGTCGTGTCGATCAATGTCAGGATAGAATCCACGGCGGCCTGGATCTCATCCATCCCCGTCCTGACTCCCCTGACGTTGAACTTGACTGAATATGTGCCTCCCTGGGCGTAGCCAGTCAACTGGCGGTAAGAGCTTTCCGGGGAACAAGACGGGAAAGCGAGCGGGGCGGCGAGGGCCGCCACGGTGACGAGTATTGAGTCAAAAAGTCGGGACATCGTTGCAATTATAACAAATTACGGCATAATAATCGACATCATTGGACTGGTTTTTGCTGAAAGCATACCGTTTTTGCGTTTTTTATGCGATATTCGCGTGATTAAGTCATGAAGATGAAGATTACTAACTTTATCCTGATATTCTCCGCCGCCGCGATGATAGCTCTCCCCTCCTGCAAAAAGAAGGACGATGAGACGGAGACGGATCCCTATCTCGACGGGTCTATCTCTTTTGAGTTGCCTCTCTTCCTAACAAAGGGCGAGGTCATCACCCTGACCCCGAAAGGCGCCAGCAACCCTACCGGCGATGTAGGCTACTATTGGTACAGCTCATGGAACGAGGGGAGGGACACAGTGAAGTTGGAGTCACAAGCCGGAGACGGCTCATGGACTGTCACAGTTCCTTCAGAAACAGGCACTTACACCATCACCGGAGCCGCTTTCGCCCAGGGTTACACCAGCATCTCCTCATACGCTGATTTCACTGTGGTGGATCCCGATCTGGAAGGCTCTGTCAAAAGCGCCGGGTACCAGAAAGACTCGACAACCTTCCTTGACCAGAGGGATGGCGGATTGTACTATCTGACCACTGTCGGTGGGAAAGTCTGGATGCAGAACAACCTTTATTATTCCGGATCAGGCGTCTCTTATGAGAAGAGCGTGGCCATGGACAAGATCGCCGGAAGGTTGTACAACTGGAACGAGGCTGTCGAGGCCTGTCCCGAAGGATGGCATCTCCCCTCAGACTCCGAGTTCGCCGCGTTGGCCTCAGCCTCGGCCGGCCAGGAGTATTCGACGGGAGAGATATTCACAGGCGCCGCCGGAGGTCTCATGGTGGACGCGACTTTCAACAAGAACAAGATGTGGACATTCTGGCCTGAGGTGAAAATCACCAACTCGACAAAGTTGTCCGCCCTGCCGTTCGGCTACGCCATCGACCAGGAAGGCACCGTCAGGTTCACCGGAACCCTCCAGTACGCCGTGTTCTGGACATCAGACAACGACGAGGACACCGGCGTCTACAGGTACATCTACGTGGACAAGAACAACGTCTATCCCGCAGACGGGGACAAGGAGTCTTTCCTGGCGTTCGTCAGGTGTGTTAAAGATTAAGGAGTCTACCTGAGGTCAGTGACCACATAAGAATCATCGAGAGTCTTTTCGTCAAAATGGAAAGACTCTTTTGTCTCCAGCCTCTCGGAGAAGGTCAAGTCCTTGACAGTGAACTCAGAGACTGAGCCGTCATTGAGTTTGACCTCCGCTCCGACAAGGACTGAGGTGCCACTCTTGAAAAAGAGCCTCAACTCGGCGATGTCCATCGAGTATCTCCCTTTGTGAAGCGGCGACAGGACCGAGACATCGACCGCCTTGCCCTGGAAGGTGGCGGAGCCGAAAGAGAGCTCCTCGAAAGCGGCGTCGACTGACGTGATCATCAGGGCGGGATTGGTGGCGTAGCTCTCGGCGGAATCATCCACATTCTCGACCAGGGCCTCCTCGGACATCCTGTCCACGGTCCAGCGTACAGAGCCGTCGCACCACACCTCAAGGCCGTTCCCTTCCAGGACGAAAGCGTCCTCCTGGACCTTCACAACCCCCTCTCCGGTCATCTTCGCCTTGGACTTCGGGGAGCGCATGGAGAAGGAATATTCAAACGACACGAGCGAGGAGGAGACTTTACCGATGAAAGCCTCGAGGGTTTTGCTCTTGGCGCCGGAAGGCATGCAGAAGGCGAGCAGGGCCGCCGCTATGATGATTGTCTTTCTCATGATAAATGAAGGGATTGCACAAGTTGTGCCAGACAAGTCCTACTGGTTCCTGAAGGCCACCAGCACTTTTTCCAACTCATCCAGGCTCCCGATCAGGACCTGGCGGGGCTTGGAGCCGTCCTGAGGTCCCACGACACCGGCCGCCTCGAGCTGGTCCATGACACGGCCGGCCTTGGCGTAACCCATCCCGAGACGTCTCTGGAGGTCCGAGGTGGAGCCTCTCTGGTTGAGCACTATCATCTTGGCGGCCTCCTCGAAACGCTCGTCAAGATTCTTCATGTCCACCAGTCCGCCGGCACCGTCCTCGGTTGTCTCCTCGACATCGGGGAGATAATAAGGGGTGTTGTAGCTCTTCTTGTAGCCCTGCTGGGCCCCTATGAACTCGGTCAGCCTGCTGATCTCGTCGCTGTCGATGAGGGCGCACTGCACCCTCTCCATCTCGACACCGGCATAGTAGAGCATGTCTCCCCTTCCGATCAGCTTCTCGGCTCCCGGAGAGTCGAGAATGGTTGAGGAATCGATCCTGGAAATGACCCTGAAAGCTATCCTGGTCGGGAAGTTAGCCTTGATCAGGCCGGTGATGACATCCACGGAAGGCCTCTGGGTGGCCAGGATAACGTGCATTCCGGCGGCGCGGCCCTTCTGGGCGAGACGGATGACGGAAGTGGATATGCTCCTTGCCATCGCCTTGGCATCCCCACCGCCTCCGACAGACATGGTGAGGTCCGCGTATTCATCGATTATAATCACTATGTAAGGCAGGAAGCGGTGCCCGTCGGTGGGAAGGAGGTGACGGTCCTTGTACTTCTCGTTGTACTGCTTTATGTTGGGGACCAGCGCCTTGCTGAGGAGCTCGTAACGCTGCTCCATCTCGGCGACAAGGGACTTGAGAACCTTCTCGGCCTTGTCGGACTTCTTGACTATGGCGTTCTCGAGCTCCTCCTTCTCGTCATTGAACGGGAGGACGGCGAGATAGTGGTGCAGCAGTCGGCCGTAATGCGAGAACTCGACCATCTTCGGGTCGATGAACACGAATTTCAGCTCAGAGGGATGCTTCGAGTAAAGCAATGACGCCACCATGGCGTTGAGTCCGACCGATTTGCCCTGCTTTGTGGCTCCCGCGACCAAAAGGTGCGGGGCGTCGGCGAGGTCGAACACCTTGACTTTCTGATGGATAGTGTATCCTATCGCTATCGGCAGCTCTGCCTTGCTCTCCCTGAATGTGTCGTCATTCAGGACGGCCCGCATAGGCACGATGGAAGGCCTGTCGTTGGCCACCTCGATTCCCACGGAATCGGTCAGGGTGACGACACGCACTCCCCTCGCGTGGAGGTACATGCCGATGTCTTCCTGGAGTTTCTTGATCTCGGCGATCTTGACCCCGGGGGCCGGGTAGACTTTGTAAAGCGTCACGGTCGGGCCGACAATGGCCTTGACATCGTTGACCTGGATGCGGTAGTTCTCAAGGGTCGCCCGGATCTTGTTGTTATTCCTCGCGAGCTCCTCCTCGGAGACCTCGTGACGGCCCGTGGAATATTCCTCAAGCAACTCGAGGGAGGGGAACTGGTACCTGGGAAGCTCGTCCCGCACGTTGATCCTGGGAAGTTCCTCCGCCACCTTGGTCGAGAGCTCCTCACCCTTGATAACCTCAAGCCCGCCCTCGGGCGTCTCGGGCTTAAGCTCCTGTGTCTCAGGCTTCTTCTCAGGCTTAGGCTCCGGCGGCAGGGGTTTCTCGACAACTTTCACCGGCTTCTCCTCAGGGAGAACCACCGGCTTCCCGACGACGATCTCAGGCTTCCTATTCGGGACGACGGGCTTCTCCCCGACTGTGTCTTTTCCTAAACCGTCCAGCCAGAGACCGAACCTGTCGGAGGCGAAGAAAAGCCACAGGCCCAGAAGAATCAGAAGCAGGAGCGCTGTTATGAAAGACCCGAAAAGGTTCCTGGACCAGCTCACGACGGTCTCGCCGCACTCTCCCCCGAGTCCTCCCCCGAACACGTTCCCCCAGCCGGCAAGGTCGGAGATGAAAGAAAGGATGAAAGACGACACAAGGGCTCCCGAGACTGTCAGAAGGATAGTCCTGGTCATCGAGAAATGCCACCTGTGAAGCAGAAGGCGGACGGAGACGGCGAAAAGGATCAGGATGAGCGACAGGCTTCCCAGCCCGAACCATTCCCTGACAAGGAGGTTCGCCCACCTGTAGCCGAGTTTCCCGGCCAGGTTCCCGATCTCGACCGACTGGTCCGAGACCGGGGCCGCCAGGGCGCTCTGGTCGGCCTTCCATGTGAAGAAATATGAGAATGTGGCCAGGAGGGTGAACAGGGTGAGAGCGGCGACCAACAGGCCGGTCAACTTGACCAGCCTGGATTTGTCGTCCTCATCCATATTCCTCCACAACCGGGGCATCCTCACTTCCTGTTTTTACGGTTGTTCTTCTTGCCTCCCTTGCGGTTTTGGCCGTTCATCCCGAGATTCATCCCGGGACGCGAGAAGTTCGAGTCGAGGGACAGCTTGGTGAGCTCAAGCCCCTCGGGCACCTTGATCCTATAGTCCGAAAGCTTCTCTATGTCGGCGAATATGGTCTCGTCGGCCACGCTGTCCTTATTCCAGATCAGGTACTGCTGCCTCATGTAGATGGCCAGGGAGCGGATCATGGCGGTCTTTATCTCGCCCTCAGGCTCTCCGGCGATCAGGTCGATGATGCTCTCGATGTTCCTGCCGTAGTGATTTGCCCTGACGGGGGTCTTGTCGAGGGGGATGATCATCGGACGGGCGGCTTTCGCCTCGGGGAGCGGTGCCGGATAGGGAGAGTCGATGTCAAGGTCATACCCTGAGATCATGTAGAGATGGTCCCAGAGCTTCTGCTCGTAATTCTCCTGCTGATGCACCTGAGGGTTAAGGGTTTCCATCACCTTGACCACGGCCTTCGCCTGCTCCGTGCGTTTGGCCTTGTCGGGGATGGCCTTGAGGCGCTCGACCATGATGAGGATGTTGCGGCCATACTCTGGCATCTGGAGTTTCTCCCTCTCGGTGTTGTAGAAAAGTTTTATGGAGTTGTCGTTCGCTTCCATTGATACATTATTAGAGTCAATCACGCGAATATACTAATTTTTCTTAGGAAAGATCAGGCTGACAAGGAGGCCTGAGACGAAACAGGTCACGAAACCGACAGAGGAATAAAGGAGCAGATGGACCGCCTGGGCCCGTGTCACGAGCAACTGGACGGCTATGCCTGTCAGCAGTCCGGCCACAGCCCCGGTGGAGTTGGCCTTCGGGCACAGGAAGCCCAACAGGAACAAGCCTCCGAGGCCGCCCAGAAGGATTCCCAGGATCTTGGAGAACTCGTCCCAGAGCGACTTGACATCCCAGGTCGCCATCATCAGGGCGAAGGCGATCCCCACGACACCGATGATCAGAGTGGCCGCCTTGGCGGTCCGCAAAGTGGCCGGCGAGGGCTGGATTTTCGAATGAATATCTGTCACATAGGCGGTGGCGGCGGAGTTCATGGAGGCGCTGATGGTGGACATCGCCGCGGCGAAGATCCCCGCGATCACCAAGCCCAGGGCCCCTGTGGGGATATGCAGGGACACATACCAGGGAAGAATAGCGTCAGGGTCGTTGACCCCGAGGCTCAACTCGGCGGGATGGTTCTTGAAGAACACGTAGATGGCCGTCCCGACAAAGAAGAACAAGAGGGTGGCCGGAACGCTCAGGATCGCGTTGGTGTAAACGCTCTTCCGGGCCTGGCCCTCGGTCGAGGTGGTCAGGTAGCGCTGGACCACGGTCTGGTCGGTGCCATAGGTGGTGATATTCGTGAATACAGTGGCGATCAGGACCGTCCAGACCGTGGTCTGGCGAAGGTCGAACCGGAGTGACCCGAGTGAGAACTTGCCGTCGGCGGCGGCTGTAGAGACCAGGGCAGGGAAAGAGCCCGGAGTGGCGTGGGCGATGCTGAACACCACGGCCAGGGCGGCTCCCAGGAGCACGACCACCTGGAGGGCATCGGTCCAGGCCACGGCCTCGATGCCTCCCATGTAGGTGTAGACCAGGGCCAGGACTCCCATCAGCGAGATGCAGACGAATATGTCCATCCCGGTCACAATGTTCAGGGCGATCGATGGCAGAAGCAGCACCACACCCATGCGCCCGACCTGATAGAGGATGAAGGACAGGCTGCACAGGACCCTGACGAAGGGGCTGAAGCGGCGCTCAAGATACTCGTAAGCCGTTGTGACCCCGAGACTTCTGAATTTGGGAATAAAGAGGAGGGTGATTATCGGCACCACCAGGACTATCCCGAAATTGAACAGCAGGTAACTCCAGTCGGTGGCGTAGGTCTTGGCCGGGATCGACATGAAAGTGATCGCCGAGAGTGTGGTCCCGAATATGCTCAGGCCGACTATCGGCCAAGGGATGCGGCCGCCTCCCTTGAAATAGTCGTCCGTGTTTTTCTGGCGTTTGGAGAAATAGTACCCCATCCAGGCCAGCAGGCCGAAATAAAAGATGATGACGAGGATGTCAGCCCAACCCATGCGCCTGTCCTTCCCCTGGATCTCCCCACGGAGGATGACCGGGGTACGGACCCCGGGGGCCACCTCCCCGCTGCAGATGATGAAGGAGTCCCCGTCCCTGACCGTGTTGGTGGTCACCGGAAGGACGTGGCCCTCGACCGGGACTGTCATCATCGTGGAAGTGACTGTGTGATATATTCTTAAGACATTGTCGGGAATTGAGGGGTCCTCGCTCCGGCCCCCGGCGAAAAGGATGTGGTTGGTGCCGAAGGGGACGGCGCTTCCGGCCATCACCGGGAATTCACCTTTGACAGGTTTCCATTCCCTCAGCCTCGGGTTCCAGGCCCAACCGTCCCGCAGGACCTCCCAGGGAGAGTCCCCTTCGTAGTTCCTGCCGCTGAAAAGGTAGAAGCAGTTGTCGAGCCCGTCGCTCTGGACCACGCCGACCGCGAAAGCCCTTGGGGGAGCGTCCGGCCAGGGCAAAGTCTCGCACTCCCTCGTCCTCAAGTCAAGGGAAAGGAAGGTGTCCAAGGCTTTCTGGTCCGAGGACATGGAGGATATCCCTCCAGCCAGGTACACCCTGCTCCCGATCAGGCCGCCTGCCATGTTGGAAAGCGGGAACGGGAGCGAGCCCCAATCCTCGACCGTCGGTTTCCCCTCGGGATCCAGACGCAGGAGCCTTATCTCTGTCAGGCACTCGTCGGCCCGGCACCCCCCGATAAGGAGGAGTCCCCCGTCGTGAGGGACGGTGACCCCATAGGCGGACTCTTTGCCCAGGACTCCCGGCCAACAACGCCACAGCGAGTCCGGGCCCTGTACGTAAACATCTGAATACCAGACTTTCGGGCCGCCCTCAGAGGGCAGTCCGTCAGGGAAATTCGCTCCTCCGGCGACCACCAGCCTGTCTCCTATCATCCCGGAATATACCCCGGCGAGACCGAGGTTGGCGGCCGTGTCCGAGGGTGAGGGAGGCAAAGTCGTGGAAGTCCAGACCAACTTCTCGGACAAGGTCAGGTTGTCGGCGAGAGCGGGAGTCTGGGCTGAAAGCGAGGCGGCCAGCAAGGCGACAAGAAGCCCCTTAGCGCTCATGGATCAGAAACGGTTTTTGAATTCCTCGAATCTTGTGTCCGGAAGTTCTTGAAGGAAAGCCTCATAGCGTTCTCCATCAAGGGTGTTGAGAGGTTTGCGGCAAGGGCCTAGATCGAGCCCGGCGGCCTTCATGAAGGCCTTCCCGGCACCGCTTCCGTATTTGTCGAGCAGGGTGATCAGGCGCACTGCCTCGAACTGAAGGGCGGCCGCCTCCTTGACATCACCGCTGTCGAAACGCTCGCTGACAGCGTGATAGAGGGGAGCCATATAACCGTAGGTGCTGCCGACAAAGGTCCTTCCGCCGATAGCCAGCGTCTCCAGGAACATCTCGTCCCTTCCCCACATGATGTTATATTTCCTGTCCTTGTACTCGAGGCAGAGATGATAGTCCATCATGTTCTCGTCGGTGTACTTGATCCCGGCGAAATTAGGGATCATCCCGTCCACGATCTCAAGGAGCCTGATCATCGGGAAGGCCACCTTGGTCAAAATGGGGATGTGATAGAAATAGAACGGCGTCTCCGGCACCGCCGAGGCCACTTCCGCCAAGGCCAGCGCGAGATCCTTCACCGAGGCGGGGCGCTGGTAATACGGAGCGGTCATAGCGACGGCGTCCAGGCCGACCTCCTTGGCGTGCCTGGCCAGTTCAACGCAGTCCCTGACACTGGTCCCGCCGAGGAAACCGATGACAGAGAAGCCCTCGGACCTCTGCTTGGCCCACTCTGAGAACAGGGCCTTTTTCTCATCCATGGTCAGGGACGATCCCTCCCCTGTCGTTCCGCAGGCGAAGACTCCGCTGACCCCGTTTTTCTTGTAGAATTCAGCCTGAAGGGCGACCTTGCTGAGATCAATGTCTCCAAGCGCGCCGAAAGCGGTGAACGGCGCGCAGACCAAACCTGTTATTTTCTTCATATTGAGTTACTTGCCGAAATAACGTTTCAGCAGGCCATAGAAGCCGGCTCCATGACGGGCCTCATCCTTGGCCATCTCGTGGACAGTGTCGTGGACGGCGTCATAACCCAGTTTCTTGGCCTTGACGGCGATGGCAAGCTTGCCCTCGCAGGCGCCGGCCTCAGCCTGGTAGCGTTTCTCGAGATTGGTCTTGGTGTCCCAGACAACCTCCCCGAGAAGCTCAGCGAACTTGGCGGCGTGCTCGGCCTCCTCGAAGGCGTAACGCTTGAAAGCGTCAGCGATCTCGGGATAGCCCTCCCTCTCCGCCTGGCGGCTCATGGCGAGATACATCCCAACCTCGGAGCACTCCGCGGTGAAATGCTCCCGAAGGCCCTGGACGATCTCCTGATCCTCGACTATCCCGTCCCCGAGCTTATGCTCGCAGGCCCACTGGGGCTCCTCGCCCTCCTCTTTGATCTCGACAAACTTGCTGGCGGGAACCTTGCACTGGGGGCAGCGCTCGGGCGGGGTGTCTCCCTCATGGATGTACCCGCAAACTGAACATCTGAACTTTTTCATGATAAATGGTGTTTTAAAGAATAATCAACTGGCGTTTTCACAAATATAACAACATTTTTCGCTATCTTTATATGAATCTTGACGATATGGTTCCTTTTCTGAGACAAGTGGCGCTCCATTATCTGGACGAGGGGGATATCTCCTCCCGCCATTTCATATTCCCGAACCGCAGAAGCCAGGTGTACTTCAAGAAATACCTCGGAGAGGCTGTCGCGGCGTCGGGAAAGCCTATCCTCGCCCCCGGGATGATGACTATCAACGACTTCTTCTACCGGGTCGGGGGTTCAAGGGCCAGCGACAGGGTCAGCCTGCTGCTGGAGCTCCACGAGTGTTACAAGGCTTTGGCCCCGGCGGCCGAGCCCCTCGACGAGTTCATTTTCTGGGGAGACGTGATCCTCGGGGATTTCGACGATGTTGACAAGTACCTCGTCGATCCCCGTAAGATATTCACCAACGTGAAGGAATTCAAGGAGATGCAAGACTCCTTCCCCTATCTATCCGACAACCAGAGGGAGGCTCTCACCCGCTTCTCCAAGCATTTCGAGAACACCGGCAAGGGGGTGAAGGAGCGCTTCCTTCAGATTTGGAACATATTGCTCCCGCTCTACGACAGTTTCCGCGGGAGACTTTCCTCGAAAGGGATGTCTTACGAGGGGATGACCTACCGGAGCCTCGCCGAAAGGCTCGGGAATGAGGCCGTCGCCGATGTGCTTGAGAGCGCGTTCGGGACGGTCAAGGAATATGTTTTCGTGGGACTTAACGCGTTGAACGAGTGCGAGAGGGCTGTGATGAGGAGAATGTCGAAAGCGGGCCTGGCCTCGTTCTGCTGGGATTTCTCCGGGAAGACACTGAGGGATCCTCTCAACAACGCCTCCCTGTTCATGTACAGGAACCTGGAGGAGTTCGGGCAAGCCTTCATTCTCGACGAGTCCGGGCTCCAGGGTCCTAAAATTGAGGTGGTGAGCGTTCCTTCGTCGACCGGCCAGGCGAAACTTCTTCCCTCGATCCTGAAGGACGAGGACTACGCCGTCATCCTGCCGGACGAGAGCCTGCTGATCCCGGTGCTGAACTCGATACCTCCTCACATCCAGGACATCAACGTCACGATGGGCTATCCCATGGAAGGCAGCGCCTTCTTCGACTTCATCAGGATGTTGTCCTCGTTGCAGACTCGCCTGAGGCTTAAGGACGGGGAATGGTACTTCTATCACGCGCCGGTCTGGTCGATATTCTCCTCCGGGCTGTTCAAGAGGCTTTCCAAGGACGACGAGGCGACTCGGGAGATTGTCAGGAAGGTCAAGGAAGAGGCACGGTACTATATCCCAGTCGATGACCTGAACGGGACACCTCTGCTTGACATGATATTCACCCCTGTGGTCAAAGACCTCCGGTCGACGTCCGGGGAGCAGGTCAACGCCATCCACGAGTATCTCAAAACACTGGTCAAGGGACTCGCCTCCGGGATCGCCGGGGATGAGGACATGATGATCGAACTGGAGTTCGCCAAGAAGGCATATTCCGCAATCAACCAATTGGAAGACAAGCATTTGGAGATTCTTCCCGCGACTTGGTTCAGGCTCCTCGACCAGCTTCTCGGCCCCATGTCGGTGCCATTCAACGGGGAGCCGCTCAAAGGGCTGCAAATCATGGGGCCGTTGGAGACGAGGGCCCTGGACTTCAAGCGTCTTGTCATCCTCTCCTGCAACGAGGGGGTCTTCCCCCGCAGGGGAGTAAGCTCCTCTTTCATCCCCCCGGAGCTGCGGAAAGGTTTCGGCCTGCCCACCTATGAGTACCAGGACGCCATCTGGGCTTATTATTTCTACCGTATGATCCAGCGGGCCGAGGAGGTCACCCTCGTCTACGACTCCAGGACCGAGGGGCTGAAGAACGGTGAGGAGAGCCGTTTCATCAAGCAACTTGAGTACCACTACAACCTCCCGCTCGACAGGAGTTTCGTCAAGGCCTCCGCGAAGTCGGGCGAGGAGGAGAATGATATTCCCAAGACAGACGGGCATGTCGGGAAAGTCCGGGACTCAACCTTGTCGGCCTCGGCTCTCAAGAATTACCTCGACTGCCCGGTCAAGTTTTTCTTCTCGAAGGTGGAGGGGCTCAAGAAGGAGAACGAGGTCGCGGAGGATCTCGACTCCGGGATGATCGGGGATGTCTACCATTCCGCGATGCAGGCCCTCTACATGGGCGAGGCGGCCATGGAACCCTCATTCGACATGAGCGACAGGAAGCGGAACGCAGCCTTCCCGGACGCCCTTAAGGAGATTTCGAAAGAATATATCACCTCTTGGCTGGGGCGGAAGGAAGACGTGAGGAGGAGGGTCAGAAGTTTGATCATGGCTCAGTCCCGCTCGATGGAAGTGTCTGGGAGGAATCTTGTCTTCGAGAACGTGATAGTCCAATATGTCATGAAGACCCTTCGCCGGGACAAGGAACTCCTGGAGAAGAGCGGAACGGACTCTTTCAGGATAATCGGACTCGAGAAAGAGTACTTCGGGACGATCGACGGCTTCAATTTCGTCGGCTACATCGACAGGATGGACAGTGTCCTGCCCGGGGAGGTCAGGATCGTGGACTACAAGACCGGGAAGGTGGAGGACAAGGATGTGGACATCAATCCCGGGAACGCCGCTTCAGTCGTCGAGGCCCTTTTCGGCGAGGACAACAAGAAGAGGCCAAAAATCGCTTTCCAGCTGTTCCTGTACGACTTCCTGTCCTCAAAGGATCCCGAGGTCAAAGGCAAGCGGGTGGTGAACTCCATCTACCAGCCCGCCAAGCTGTTCACTGAGGAAGTGAGGAGCGTGCCGGTGTGCCGCGAATTCAACGATGAGGTCATGGAGAGGCTTCACGGGTTGCTGTCCGAGCTTGTCGACACCTCTGTCCCTTGGAGGCGGACAAGCGACAACGACACTTGCAAGTGGTGTGATTTCAAGAAGCTTTGCGGGAGGTAGGACATCATGATCAAGATACTCAAAGCTTCCGCCGGCTCAGGAAAGACTTACAACTTGGCGGAGACCTACATAAGGCTGATCCTCTCGGACGAGGATCCCGCGGCCTACAGGCATATTCTCGCCGTGACCTTCACCAACAAGGCCACGGACGAGATGAAACGACGGATTCTCAAGGAGTTGCACACACTGTCGGTGAACCCGGGCGACTCGTCTTACTCCAAGGATTTTGTCCCGTCCATCTTCCCGGACGAGGACTCCCTGAGAATAAAGGCGGGAGATGTCCTCCTGAGGATTCTCCATGACTACGGCGCCTTTTCCGTCAGCACGATAGACCGTTTCTTCCAGCGTACCCTCAAGGCCTTCGCCAGGGAGATCGGGCAATTCGCCTCCTACCAGGTCGAGCTGGACAAGAAGTCTCTCGTCTCCGAGACTGTGGACAGGATCCTGGACTCTGTCACGGAGGGGGATAAACGGCTCCTGAACTGGTTGAGTGACAACATGATGGAGCAACTTGAGCAGGGATTGAGACCAGACCTTAAGGAAGGCCTCTCGAGAATGGCCGACCGCCTTAAGTCTGATGAACACCGCGCCGTCGTGGAGGGACACGGGATCGACGAGGAGAAGACATATTCAAAAGAGAACCTTTCCAGGCTGAAGTCCAGCCTCCAGACAGTGGTGAAGAATTTCGAGGAAGGCCTGAGGCAGGCCGCCCTCGAAGTCGAGAAAGCGTTCTCTGACAGCGGGTTATCTCCTTTCGACACCTCAAGTGGATTCATGGGCGGCTGGCTTGAGAAGATCGGGAACACCAAGCGCGGCGTCCCTGAGCTCACTCCCTCTTTCCTCGAGAAAGCGGCAGACTTCAGCAAATGGTTCAAGAAGGCCGACCAGGCCAGATATTCAGTACACGAGAGCGTCCTCGCCCCTCCAGCCGCCCGTCTGGCGAGATTCTACAATGACGGTCTGAAGGCCTACAACACCGCCAGGATCCTGCAAGGGCAGATCGGGGGTCTCGGCATCGCCTCCGAGCTGCGGAAAGAGTTCCAGGACCTGCTGAAAGAGAAGAATGTGCTGAGCATCGATGACTCGAATGTCATCCTGAGGAACATAATCGACGGTTCGGACGCCCCCTTCATCTACGAGAAGCTTGGGGTGCGGTTCGAGCATTTCCTCCTTGACGAGTTCCAGGACACCTCAAGGGTCCAATGGGACAATTTCAAGCCCCTGATAGCGAACAGCCACTCCGAAGGTTTCGAGAACCTGCTTGTGGGAGATGTGAAACAGAGCATCTACCGCTGGAGAGGCTCCGACTGGAGAATGATGGCAAGGGATGTTGCGGCTGATTTCCCTGATTCCGTGGAGGACAGCCTGACCGGCAACTGGAGGAGCCTCCGGAACATCGTGGACTTCAACAACGACTTCTTCGCCCACGCCGCCCGGAGGCTGGACAGCGCCTATGGAACAGAGAATTCCGGGATCTCAGTGTCAAGCATTTACGGCAAAAGGGACGACGGGTCATTCGACCGCCAGGTGGCCAGGGTCAGCGACGGGGCCGAAGGCTCCCTGGAGTTCATCTTCTGTGGAGAAGAGGCGCAGGAAGGGTACATCCTGGACACCATCAACAGGGTTCTCGCGGCCGGGGCCCTGCCCGGGGACATCACTGTCCTGGTCAGGAACAACAGGGAGGGCTCAAAGGTCGCCTCATTCCTCATGGATAACGGCCTGGACGTGATCTCGGACGACTCGCTACGCCTGAAATCCTCCCCGACAGTCAGGAAACTGGTCTCGATGGTCTCAGCCGTGAATAATCCGGACGACTCGATAGGGGCCTATCTCGCCGGAGACTCATGCCTGGACTCGGGGAATGTCTCGTACCACTCCCTCATCGACCTTTGCGAGAGGCTGGCGAGGCTTATTTCCGAAGGAGAGGAAAGGGAGCGTTTCCAGGAGGAGACTCTGTACATCCAGTCATTCATGGATTATGTCCAGGATCATGTCTCCTCGAACGGCAATTCCCTTGACGCTTTTCTCAAGGCCTGGGACCAGGACGATCCCATGGTCAGCTCTCCGGCTGACATCAGGGCGGTCAGGGTCATGACTATTCACAAGTCTAAAGGGCTGGAGTTCCCCTATGTCATCCTGCCATATTCCGAGAAAGTGAACCTGTTCAGGCCCGGCTTCTCCTGGAGGGTCCCCCAGGTCGAGAACACCCCCCTGGAAGGAATAGGGAAAGCCGCTTTCGATGTGTACCTGTCATCGAGAAGCGTCGGGAGCCTCTTCGAGGAGGACTACCGCGAGGAGTCGCTGTTGCAGCACATAGACAACATCAACACTTACTATGTCGCTCTCACCAGGGCCTCTGTGGGGATGACAATCATCTCCGACATAGGATGCTCCCCCGAGAAGACCCTCTCTGGCATCCTCAAGGATTATCTCGAGGATGAGGGATCCGCAAAAGGGTTCGAGGTTGAGAGGAACGAGGATGAGGAATATGTGATATTCAGGAAAGGAGAGTTGTTTGATTTCCATAATCTGAGACGTAAGGACCCGGGAATGACCCGGAGGGATGTGGGCTTCCCCTCCTTCCAGGAGCGCGGAAGGCTGAGACTGTCCTCGGAGACCGCGGACTTCTTCATCGAGGAGAAGGCGGCCGCTTTGAAGGCCAGGCATAACGGGACCGTCCTCCACGACATCCTCTCGAGGATTGTGAGGCCGGGTGACCTGGAGGCCTCCGTGAGTCAGGCGATCAGGCAGGGCGATCTCGAGCCGGGTCGTGAGGACGAGGTGCTGGCACTCCTTTCCGAAAGGATCTCCTCTCATCCGGAATGGTTCCCCGAGGAGGGGGCCGAGATTCTCAACGAGACATCGCTCTTCGATATTGACGGACTGGAATGGAGGCCGGACCGTGTGGTCATGAAAGACGGGGCCGTCACGGTGATAGATTACAAGTTCGGGGAGAAAGAGTCCCGCTACCAGGCCCAGGTCAGGAAATACGCCGGCATCTACAGGAGGTTGGGTTACAGTGACGTGGCCACCGCCATCTGGTACGTCAACACTGATGAGGTTGAATGACTTTTTTGTATATTTGGAGAAATAGCCGGATCGGATGGAAGAAAAGGACAGGAAATTATACCCTTTCAAATTCGTTGACAAAGAGGTGAGAACCTCATGGGGCGAGGTCGTCTACAAATTGGCGGACCTCGGCTTCGTGGACTCGATGGTCTCTGAGGGCTGGTTCGGGGGCAACACCTTGAGCGAGATGATGGGGACGTACATGGAGAGGGTTGTCGGGGACGATTCCTTTGAATATTACGGGCTCCAATTCCCGCTGATGGTCAAGGTGATAAAGACATCCTCCTGGCAACCGTTTCAGGTGAACGCCGGCGACAAGGAGGCTGAGGAGAGGTACGACTCGTACGGGAAAAAGGCTTTCTGGTACATTCTTGAGTCCGCCGGTGACGCCGGCATGGTCCTGGGGCTGAATAGGGATATTCCCGCCGGGGAGTTCTATTCCCGTTGCCTCGACGGTTCCGTCAAGGAGGTTTTGAACGTGATTCATCCTCAGGCCGGGGATAGTTTTGTCATCGAGCCGGGAACCGTCTTCGCCGCCGGGCCTGGGCTCACGATCCTGGAGATCGGCGAGTGCTCGGAGCTCACTTTCAACCTCCACAACTGGGGCGTGGATCTTCCTGATTCAGAGGAGCTTCTCCTCGAGGAGGCCTTTGATCTCATTAACTTCGCCAAGACTCCCCCCGCGGCGTTGACCCCTCGTTCAACGTCCGCAGGGGGAAACAGAGATATTCTGGCGGATTGTGAGGAATTCACGGTGACGAGGATGGATCTGAAGGATCCGCTGCGGGTGTATAGCGAGCAGGCGGGAGACTTCGCCGTGTACCACTGCCTCTCCGGCGAGGCCGTCATCCAACCCGGCCCCGAGTCCTTCGACTTCAGTCCCGTGACCTTACGTGCAGGCCAGACCGTCCTCGTGCCTTCGGAAGTCAATGACTTCCTGCTACTTCCCTCAAAAGCGGGGACCACACTATTCGAGGCCCTCGCTCCGAGGCGCCTTTCAGCCGACTCCTACACCGGCTCCGCCGGCGAGCCGGAGACTCCCGATCCACACGTGAGAAATTGGAACTAAGCATCATGGCGGAATCCGACAGAATAGACAAGGTTCTCTGGGCGCTGAGAATTTACAAGACCCGCACAGAGGCGACTGACGCCTGCAAAGGCGGCAAGGTCAAGATTGAAGGCTCGAACGTTAAACCCTCCCGTCTCGTGAAGCCCGGCGAGACGATAAGCGTCCACAAGGGTATTATCCACTATTCCTACAAGATCATCCAGATCCCTCCGCACCGCCTCGGGGCGAAACTTGTCCCGGACTACGCCGAGAACCTGACTCCACAGGCGGAGCTTGACAAACTAAGGGCCCCGGTGGAGACTTTCTTCCTTCGCAGGGAGCGTGGTACCGGCCGTCCCACCAAGAAGGAAAGGCGCGAGATGGAGGAGGCTTGGGACAAATTCGACATAGCGGCCGGGTACGACGAGGGCGATGATGACGACGACATTCAATAACCATCTAATAACCTTTTATTTATGAAACGAACGTTGATGATTTTATCTCTGGTTCTGGCCGTTGCCGGGACCGGCATGGCGCAGGAACTCGCCAATTTCTCCAGAGGTGGCCAGAGGCCGATTATCTCCCCCGACATCCAGGGAGACAGTGTCACATTCTCCCTTAAGGCGGACTACGCCACTGTCGTCAAGCTGAGCGGCTCGTGGCTGGGAAACCGTCCTGTCGACATGACCCGCGGCGAGAACAATGTCTGGTCGGTTAAGCTTCCCCTCCCTTCACCCGAGATCTACACCTACAATTTCGTGGTCGACGGGGTCGCGGTCAACGACCCCCAGAATGTTCTGGTTCAAAGGGACGGAACCCGTTATCTACCAATGCTTATCGTGCCTGGCGAGAGGACAGAGAACTACGGCGAGGCCAAGACCCACGGCACTGTCAGCCATCCTTGGTACGAAAGCAAGATTCTCGGCTACAGCCGCAGGCTGACCGTTTACACTCCTTACGGCTACGAGAATAATCCCAAGAAGAAATATCCCGTGCTTTACCTGCTCCACGGGGCCGGTGGCGACGAGGAGGCCTGGATCTCGATGGGACGCACCGCCCAGATCATGGACAACCTCATCGAGAAGGGGTTGGCGGAACCGATGATCGTGGTCATGCCGAACGGCAATCCCGGCCAGCAGGCCGCCCGCACCCTGAATATTCCCGAGAAAACGATCAACTGGAGGTCTGAGGAATATCGCAACGCCTATGTGAACAGCCTCTGCACCGAGATCGTCCCCTTCATCGAGAAGAACTTCAGGGCCATTCCTAAACCCGCCTCAAGGGCGATCGCCGGACTCTCGATGGGTGGCGGACACACAATCTCGGCCTCAATCCTCTATCCTGAGCTCTTCGACTACATCTGCCCTCTCTCAGCGGCCGGCAGCGCCACTCCCGAGCAGATCACGGCGCTTAAGAACGCCGGTGTCAAGCTGTATTTCCTGGCTTGCGGCGACGCCGACTTCCTGTTCGAGGGCTCCAAGACCTTGGACAAGACTCTGACAGAGCAGGGGCTCGACCATGTGTTCTTCGTCTCCGACGGCGGCCACACCTGGGCCAACTGGCGTCTGTATCTCAACACCTTCGCCCCTAAACTCTTCAAATAGTCAGTTCGGCGGAGTAACCCTCGGTTCGGCCGGAGACAGTTTGCCCTTGACATTCAACTGAATACGTGATTTGCCATCCTCGATTTCGAAGATGGCAAATCATTTAAGTTATTGACTATCAATACTGAAGTGTCTCTTGTCATTCTGAGGCCTGCCCTGAGCTTTTCGAAGGGCGAAGCGAAGAATCTCCCCGCCCCCTGAGCCTACTGTCAGCCTGAGCCTACTGTCATCCTGAGCCTACTGTCATCCTGAGCGAAGCGAAGGATCTCCCCGGTCCCTGAGCCAGTAGAAGAGCCGATGTGAGGGACGCTCAGGGTGACACTGGGGGACGCTCAGGGTGACACCCTTGGGGCACACCGGAATAAAAAAAAGAAGCCCCTGGCAGGATCGTTCCTGTCAGGGGCTCCCGAGTTACGGCGGCGACCTACTCTCCCGGCTGGTGGGCCAGTACCATCGGCGCGGGCGGGCTTAACGGCTCTGTTCGGGATGGGAAGAGGTGGGGCCCCGTCGCTCTAGCCGCCGCGGATATCACTTGAGAGATCACTCCTAACGTAAAGCGTTTGTCTTTCCTTCCATCAAGAAAGATATCGGGCCATTAGTACGGGTCGGCTTTGCCCTCGCAGGCTTTACACCTCCCGCCTATCGACGTCGTGGTCTACGACGACCCTCAACCGAAGTCTCATCTTGGAGACGGCTTCGCGCTTAGATGCTTTCAGCGCTTATCCTGACCGAGCGTGGATACCCGGCGGTGCGGCTGGCGCC
>JAFROJ010000051.1 GCA_017429765.1 Bacteroidales bacterium
GCCGCTGTCACCTCCACCTCGCTGAGCACGGCGAGCTTTGTCCCTTATTATGGGCAGGATTTTATCGTAGACAGGCCTTTCTTTTACATAATCGAGGAATCCAGCACCGGGGCCATACTCTTCATGGGCAAGTACGCCGGGGAATAATTATTATATTTGTTGACGTGTTTCAGGTTTCTTTGTGTTTATAAAGTGATGAAGAACAAATCGAACAAGATAATAAAGGCCTGCCTGGTGGCGATCCTGGCGGCGCTGGGGTTCACCGCTTGCTCCAAGCCGGACGACGATCCGGTCAGTCACGACCCGATCTTACCAGGAGCATATGCCTATGGAACGATGCCCGCTTCCTATCAGGAATCGATGACCACGGACTTCTTCGATTAGATTCCGGCCTTCCTCATCCAGGACTGGTACCGGGCGAAGTCGAACGGCGGCTCACCGTAGAGATAGTGGTTGCGGTACTTCTGCCCGCCTGTCTCATATTCAATAAGATAAACTCCCTGCCCCGCCGGGACCGGCAGGCCGGAGATGAGCGAGCGGTCGTTCGCTCCCACGGTGAAATTCCCCTTGAACAGGACTTTACCACTCTCCACATCCGTCACCTTGACCTTCCCTTCGGCCGGCTCGAGCGAGTCGTTGACCGCCCTCAGCGGCAGGACCCCGTCCTCCTCGTCGTTGATCAGGACGCAGACTGTCCTCTGGGCGTTCCAAAGATAATGGTAGGCCAGTTTCTTGGAATTGTAATAGTCCACTATGGCGTCCGAGACGATCGGCCAGCCGTCACGCACGTTCCACCAGATGATGCCGGTGCGGCGGAACCTCTCCCCGCGGAACTTCTCCACGAAATACTTCATCGCCTCGGCCTGTGTGCTCTGGGACGCCGTAACAAAGTCGTCAAGTGTCTTCGGCCTGAACCCGAACAGGAGGTTTATCTGCTTGGTCATCAAGTCGTTCCTACCCTCGAACTCAACGAAATAGGGCAAGGGGCGGACCGATTTAGTCATCCACTCCTCGTTCCATTCTCCATCCTTTGTCCAAGGGAAACGGCAGTCTTTGGTGAACATCTTCTCTATGGACTCCTTACTCGGGCTTCCGTGGTAGCCTATCTCGCTCACGAATATCGCCTGTGAATCCTTGTAGAAGGAGTCTTTGTAGTAGCCGCGGGGTCCCCAAAGATGGTCCTGGGGAAGATCGGAGCGCTGGCAGCCGTTCCGGAAAGCCTCCTCGCTGAAGTAAGGGGAACTCGGCAGATAAGGCCTCGTGGGATCGAACTCATATAGCACCTCCGGAATCATCTTTCGGCTGATCTCGTCACGGTTCGGATCCACGTGGAAGGTCGGAAGGGTCCAGATCAGGGAGTTGTCGTTCTCGTTGTTCCCCGACCAGATGGCGAGGGACGGGTGGCCCCTGAATTTCACGACCACCTGCTTTATCTCCTCCCGCACCTTCGAGACGAACTCCTCCGCCTGGGGATAGATTATCCCGGCCATGCAGAAGTCCTGCCAGACCATGATGCCCTCCCGGTCGCAACGGTCGTAGAAAGGAGTGTCCTCATAGACGTTGCCGCCCCAGCAGCGGATCATGTTGCAGTTGAGATCGGCCACCATGTCAAGCGTGCTTTCCACCCACCGGGCGTCCCGGCTGTGGAAGGCGTCAAGCGGCACCCAGTTGGTTCCTCGAATGAATATCCTCTCGCCGTTCACGAAGAAACTGAACTCTCCCTCGCCGTCCTTGATCATCTCGCTCCGGTCCAGTCGGACCGTCCTGAAACCAACCTTACGGGAGTCTTTGGCGAGCACGGTCCCGTCCTCGTCAAGAAGCGTTATAATCCCATCATACAGAGCGGGTTCCCCATATCCCTTAGGCCACCATAAGTCGGCCTTCTCCACCTTGAACTCTGTCCTCCAGGCGAACGAAGGAAGGATTCTTTCCATCGAATAGGCCTTCTTCCCGTTCCTCTCAAGCTCGACCCGGAGTCTCACCTTGTCAATCTTGGAGGCGGGATATCTCACCTGGACATCCACGAAGGCGGAGACATTCCCTGTCGAGGGATCGGTGTCCACGGTGACCCAATTGACATCCGTGAGACTGACCGGTTCCCGGATAACCAGAGAGACGTCTCTCCAAAGACCGGCGCTGACAAGCCTGGGCATAATGTCCCAGCCGTAACAATGGCGGGGCTTGCGGATCCAGACGGACTCTGTGTAATGCCTGAAACTATAGAGGCCGACAAGATGGTTCTGGGCCTCGAGAACGGCGGAGCGCAAGATGACTTGAAGCTTGTTCACGCCGGCCTTGACCTTGCCCGTGACGTCATATTCATGGGCTATCATGGCGTTCTCGGCGGATCCGACCCTCTCTCCGTTGAGCCAGATGTCCGCAAGGCAGTCTATTCCCTCAAAGTCAAGGATAAACCTCTGACCCTCTTTTAGTTCCGGGGCCGTGAAAGTCTTGGAATACATCCACTGGCAGAACTCGTAGGGCCGAAGCTCATAGATGTTGTTCCCGACCGAGGGATCCTTGATCATGCCGGCGGCCAGCAGGTCGAGCTCCACATTCCCGGGGACGGTGGAGGCGAGTTTGGTGGTTTTCAGCGATGCGACGGCGGCGGGGTCGGTCACGGCCTCCCCCTCTTGCTCCCAGAACTCAAGATCCCAAGAGCCGTTTAGGGATATTCTCTCCTGGGCGGCGGACAGGAAACAGGAAACGGCCGCCACGGTCAAGATGGCGAGTGTTCTTCTCATCAGTCTTTTGTTGTTAATCTTGTGTTAAGCTCTTCAAGAATGGTCTTCGCCAAAGCCGGCGAGACCATGGTTGAGAGATCCTCAAGGGAAGCGGCCGCGATCCGGGCCACCGAGCCGTAACGCATCAGGAGGCGGCTCTCCGTCTGCTCGCCCACACCCTTGATCTCGCGGAGGGCGCTCTTGAGCTGCCCTTTCCCCCGAAGGGAGCGGTGGAAGGTTATGCCGAAGCGGTGGGCCTCGTCCCTGATTTGCATCAAGACCTTGAGGGCGTGGGAGTTACGATCCAGGAATAGGGGATAAGGATCATTGATCCTGATCACGAGTTCCATCCTCTTAGCCAGGCCGATCACCATCAGCTTGTCAAGGATCCCGAGCTCGGCGAGAGCCTGCCGGGCGTATTCAAGCTGGCCTTCTCCCCCGTCGATCACCACAAGCTGGGGAAGATCGTCGGGCGCCTCGGCCAGCATCCGGGAATAGCGCCTGTTGACCACCTCTTTCATCGAGGCGAAGTCGTTGGCTCCGATGACCGTCTTTATCTTGAATTTGCGGTAGTCTTTCTTCGACGGCACCCCGTCGCGGAACACCACGCAGGAGGCCACGGGGTTCGTGCCCTGGATGTTGGAGTTGTCGAAACACTCGATGTGGGTGGGTAACGCTCTCATCCCGAGCGCTTTCTGGAGATCCTCCATCACAAGTCTCTTGTACTCGTCGGGATTGACCCGCTCTTTCTGCTTGAGGGCATTGAAATGATATTCCCTGGCGTTTTTGGCGCTGAGCTCGAGAAGGGACAGTTTGTCACCCTTGGCGGGGATCTTGAACTCGACTCCCTCGATCTCGACATCCGGAAGGAATGGCACGATGACCTCCTTGGCCAGTTCCCCGAACTTGGACTCGATCTCGGCGATGAAAGCGCTCAGCACCGTGGCTTGATCCTCCTCGATGTTCATCTTGAAACCCAGGTTGAGGGACTGGATCACTGATCCGCCACGCACCCTCAGGAAGTTGCCGTAGGCCTCTGAACCGTCGAACACAAGCGAGAACACGTCACAGGAAGCGTTTGACACAGAGGATATTATCGACTTCGAATAGTGCTTCCTCAGGGCGTCGATCCTGTTCTTGAACACCTGGGCGTCCTCGAAACGCAGCTCGGCGGCGGCGGCTTTCATGGCGGCCTCATATTCACGGATGATCTCACCCGCCCCGCCCTTGAGCAGACGGGTGATCTCGCTGATCCATGAGGAATACTCCTCCCTGCTGACTCCCCCGACGCAGCAGCCCTCGCAACGACCGATGTGCATCTCCAGGCAGGGACGGAACTTCCCCCTAAGGATAGCGTCGCCGGTGATCTTGAGCTTGCAGGAGCGCAGAGGATAGTTCTTCCTGAAGAACTCCAGCAGGTAGTTGGCATGGGTCACGGAACTGTAGGGCCCGAAATAGGACCCTGACTTGGGATCGACCCTCCTGGTCAGGAAGACTCTCGGAAACTCCTCGTTGGTCACGACTATCCACGGATAGGTCTTGGAGTCCTTCAGAAGTATGTTATAATGAGGCTTGTACTGCTTGATGAGATTATTCTCGAGCAACAGCGCGTCTGCCTCGGAGTCCACCACCGAGAATTGGGCGTCGGCGATCTTCGAGACCAGGATCCTGGTCTTGATGTTGAGCCGTTCCGGAGGGACGAAATACTGGGCGACTCTCTTGTGGAGGTCCTTGGCCTTACCCACATAAATCACCTTCCCCGAGGAATCGTAGTAGCGATAAACCCCCGGGGAATGTGGAAACAGGGAGATTTTCTCCCTTAGAGTGAGAGTCTTTCCGTCCAAGACTATTTCACGGGCTTGACATACTTGGCCACCTCAGCCTCGATGTCGTCGCCGCGGAGATCCCTCTTGACGATGGTTCCGTCAGGCCCGAAGAGGATGATGTGGGGAATCCCGTCAATCCCGTAAAGGTCGGTTGGAACGCTCTGGGCGTCGACTATCTGATTCCAGACGATACCAAGATTCTTGGCGCCCTCGATGGAATCCTCAGCCTTCTCCCAGACAGCCACGCTCAGGACGTCGAACTCTGATCCGGCGTACTTCTCGTAAACATCCTTGATGTTCGGCAGCTCGGCCTTGCAGGGTCCGCACCAAGAAGCCCAGAAATCTACAAGGACATACTTGCCGTTACCGACATAGTCGGAGAGCTTCTGGTTGCCCACAGTGAAATCCGTGAATCTCTTACCCTCGGCCGTGGCCTTCCTCGCGGCGACCGAAGTGGCGAGAGCCGCGATCGAGGGAAGACTGGCGATGGAGGGGTCGATACCGGTGAGCACCGAGTCCATCTGATTGTCGGTGAGCAAATAGCGGAGGTTACCCACGGCGGTCAGGGTGAGGATGTTGTCCTTGTTCTCGGCGACGGTCGAGAGGCAAAGCTTCTTGACATCGTTCTGGTAGGAGTCGTAGAGCTTGTCCTCCTCGGCGGTGTCCTGGGCGGACTCTATCAGGGGACGATAATGAGCCTGGAACTCTTTCATGGACTTGTCAAAGGAGTTGTATCTCTCCTGCACGGACACTTTTGGATATTTCGAGACAATCTCGGTCTTCTTATCCTCCTTGATGGTGAGCGTCAGGGGGGTACCGTCGGAGATAAACGTGGCCATGATGATTCCGGCCTTGACTTTGGCCATGCCAGTCAAGTGTTTCGGGATCTCGACCTTGAACTGCCCTTCGCGCACCGGCACGGTCTGGTTGAAGTTGATATCCTGGATACTCACTTCAACAGACTCGGTGGGGTTGGCCTCGAACACACCGGTGAGAAGAGTCTTGTCCGAGACTTTCTGGCCGCAACTCGCCAGCATGATGGCGGTCGCTGAGGCGAGAATGATCAATCTGGTTTTCATCTTGTTTCGCTTTATAAACACAGATCGCGAAGTTAAGAAAAATTATTTCTTATCGCCAAGATCAAGCACCCTGACGTTGCGGATCTTCAGGCCCTCGCCGTGGCCGCAGAAGGAGATGTAGCCCTTCTTGTTGAACATTCCGGGATGGTTGCGGTGATCGACCGTGTAGGGATTGGTGTCGCTACCCTTCGGATCCACGTTGTGACCCTTGCAGGCGGTACGGATATTCCCGTCCACAATGACCTGGCCGTTGACGGTGACCTTGATGTGGTCGCCCTCGACCCTGATCTCCTCGGTGCTCCACTCGCCCAGGGGCTTGTGGACTATCCTCTTGGCGGGGATCACACCATAGACCGAGCCATGGACCTGGTACTCGCGGAGGTTGGCGTACATAGGGGCGTCGTGGTCGAGGATCTGGACCTCGCACATCCCGTCATAGGCGGCGTCCACCCCCATCGGGGTCCTGACTCCGATCCCGTTGTTCACTCCCTCGCGGAGGAAGCAGAACTCGAAACGATAGACGAAGTTGCGGTACTCCTTCTTGGTATAGAGGTTGCCGGTGCTGCCGTAACTGGAAGTGATGTAGATGGTTCCGTTGACCGGAATATATCCTTCCATGTTGCCCTGCCACTTGTCGAGGTTGGTCCCGTCGAAGAGCATCTCGAAGCCCTGCCTCTTCTCCTCGGCGGTCAGCTCTGAGGGGGTGAAAGGCTCGGCGGCGTCGAGAATCTGGTTGATCTCGCTGACAGCGTAGCCGTCATCGGAGTCACCCGTGCCCTGGAAGACAGCGATCGCCTTGGTGAGGTTGGCCTTAAGGTCGTCGTAGTTGATCTCCTCCTTGGTCTTGGAGGCGATGTTCTTGACCGCGTTGGCGGCGGCGTAGGCGGCGTCCTTGTCGTCAAGATACTTGCCGGCGAGCAGGAAAGCCTTCATCGTGGGAACACCCGAAAGGGCGTTAAGGGCGGTGGTCTTCACTTCCTTAGTGCCAGCGAGCGAGAGGGCGTCACCAAGGAGTGAGCGCTTCTTGTCGAGATTGGTCTCATTGCCGCTCACCAGGGAGATGAAGCGGGGAAGGAGACCCTGCCACTTGACGGGGTTGCCCTTCACGGCGTTCAGGAGGATGGGGGCGACTTTGTAGTTGTCCATCTGGGAAAGGGATAGAAGGGCGACGTCATTCCCTCCGTTCCAGGCCTTCTCAAGGTCGGCCACGGCCTCGTCGGTGTTGGTGTAGGCGAGGATGGGATAGAGGTTGTCCACATTCTTGGCCTTGCCGATC
The DNA here is from genome assembly GCA_017429765.1 of Bacteroidales bacterium. Taxonomy (GTDB): domain Bacteria; phylum Bacteroidota; class Bacteroidia; order Bacteroidales; family UBA932; genus Cryptobacteroides. Next base: position 6,905 of record JAFROJ010000051.1, read on the forward strand.
AGACCATTGACCTGGGCGTACTGCCCGGCGGGGTCGAGGGTGTGGAGGGCGGCCTTGAGGGCTTCGGAGTATTCTTTCAAATTGGCGGGGTTGGCGTCAAGAAGGGCGCCCACCTTGGCGATGTCGTCCTTGCCGACGAAGTTTGACAAAGCCATGGTGCCCATGTAAGAGAGGGTGCCGTTGTCGCAGCCGATCATCGAATAGACCACCGGGGCGACATTCTTCATCTTCCTCGCGGAGGCGAGATTTAGGATGTTGAGCACTGTGCTGTAATCATTCGCGTCCTTGGATTCGAGAGCCTTAGCGAAGGCGGCGCTCAGGGCGTCCTTGACATCTTCCTTGATGTCACCCTTGAAGGACTTCAGGGCGGTCAGGGCCTGATCCCCGTTCGCTCCGCCGAGCTGGCCGATGAGGGCCTTGGCGGCGGAGGCGCCTCCGATCTTGCCGGCGGCGGAGATAGCGGCCCTGGCGACATCCCCACCCTCTCCGAGAGCGGACTCCACGAGACCGGAGACGGAAGATATCTTGTTGTTACCGAACCAGTTGAGCACATCAACCTTTGCGTCGGGGGTGAGCTTCTTGAACTTCGCCGTGAAGAGAGGGACAAGGGACGAGGCTCCCAGGATCTTGGTGGCGTTGCTGATCACGGAGTTCCTGAATATCTTGTCGTCGCTCTTGAGAGCGGAGGCGACAGTCTTGACGGCCTTCGCGGGCTCGGCGTTCATCACTGTCCAGGCGGCGAGGCACTTCTCGTGGGTGGCTCCGTTCTTCAAGAGGGCTTTGGCCTCCTTGAGAGGCATGGCGGCCTCCTCCTCAGGGGCGACATATTCGCCGAGCATCCTCTGCAGGGAGGTCAGCAGACCCTTGTTGTAGGTGTCCGCTGTCGCCGCGGCGGCGTCCTGGAGTCCCTTGAGGACATCGGCCTTCTTGGCGCTGTGGGCGGGGTCGTTGACATAGGAGACCAGACCCTGGAGGGCATATTCATAGATGGCGTTCTTCACTCCCTCGCCGGCGGGTTTCATGAGTTTGGCGACCTCAACGACAGACTGGGGGGCGGCGGCGGCAAGGTCACCCATCTGTGTGGCGAAGTCGGCGCTGTTCTGGGCCGGCATGGCGGCCAGCACATCGGCCACGATGGTCTGCACGGTCCTCTGCCTCGCGTCCTGGGCGTGAACGGCCACGGCGAGAGCGAGGAGAATCAATATCGAATATAACTTTTTCATACTCTATCCGGATTTAAATTGACCAAGGGCCGCGCATGGGCTGATTGATAAGAAGGTTCGCGGCGTCGTCCCCGATGAACATCTGCTTGTCGGGATCGAAGTGGAGGGTCCTGCCGAGACGCAGGGCGCAGGAACCGAGATTGACCACTGTGCAGCTGTAGTGGCCGTTCTCCTCGTTGAGGGCGAACTTCTGGCGGTTCTTCACGCAGTCGAGGTAGTCAACCTGGCGAGGCTCCGGATCGGGAAGCTCGTTGATGACATCCATGACATTGGGGATGGTGCACTCGAAGCCTTTATAGACTTTACCGTTGGGGCCTTCGATGTAAGGGACCTTCCCGGGGCTCTCGAAGCCCTCTCCCTCGAGGATGATCTTGCATCCGTCGGCGTAGGTGTAGGTGATGCTTCTCCAGATGCCCACGGCGTCCGGGTGCTGCTGGGGGGCGTCGACCTCAACCTTGACAGGCAGGTCGTTGTCCTTCCCGAGGAAGTACTGGACAGGGTCGATGTAGTGCTGGCCCATGTCGCCGAGTCCGCCGGACTCGTAGTCCCAATAGCCGCGGAAACTCTGGTGCACGCGGTGCGGGTGATAGGGCTTAACGGGGGCGGGCCCGAGCCACATGTCGTAGTCAAGCTCCTTCGGGACGGGCTGAGGCTCAAGGTTCTCCTTTCCGGTCCAGTAGAACTTCCAGGCGAACCCCGTCGCTCCGGAGATCCTGACGGTGAGAGGCCATCCGAGGAGGCCGCTGTCGACAAGCTTCTTGAGAGGCTCGACCGTCGTCCCAAGCCCGTAGAAGGTGTCCTTGAAACGGAACCAGGTGTCGAGACGGAAAATCCTGCCGTACTTGTTGACGGCCTCGACCACTTTCTTGCCCTCGCCGATAGTCCTTGTCATCGGCTTCTCGCAGAATATGTCCTTTCCGGATCTCGCGGCCTCGACAGCCATGAGGCCGTGCCAGTGCGAAGGGGTGGCTATGTGGACGATGTCCACGTTGGGGTCGTGAACGAGGTCCCTCCAGTCGTGGTAGGACTGGAGCTTGACGCCGAACCTCTCCTCGCCCTTCTGGAGGGCGTTGTCGAGGTGCTTCTGGTCTACATCGCAGACCGCCACCAGGCGGCAGCGCTCGTCGCTGGTGAAGTGGAGGCTGCTCATGCCGATTCCTCCGACACCGATGATACCTCGTGTCATCTGGTCACTCGGAGCCACAAACTTGCTGGACGAGTCACCCATCTTGCCGAACACCTCGCGGGGAAGTATCGTCAAGGCGCCGAGACCCAGACCGGCTTTTTTGATGAAATCTCTTCTTGATTGTGCCATAATCAATTATGTGAATTAGTAAATGACTGTGTCAACGCCGCCCCGTAGGGGCGACTCGTTAAAAATAATAAAAAATTCTCAGAAACGGCATTTATCCGGATCGAAGCCTTGAGTCTGAACGCTTTTGACCTCAATCCCGTCCTCTTTGACCGTGATCACATTGAAGCCGGGAGAGCCGTGCCCGAGGGCGTTGGCCACGGGATTCGCGATGACGTGATCTATCCCCTCAAACGTGAAATGATAGTCGGCGTGGGTGTGGCCGGCGAAAATCGCCGTGACCCCGTGTTCCTTGAAAAGAGAGAGGTACTCCCGGCGCTTCTCCACGGGGAAGTTGGAATAGTCGTGGGGCTCGTCAACGCTGTTCCGGAATATCGGGCAATGCAGGAAGATGAACGTGTGCCTGCACTTGCGGGCCTTGGCTAGTTCTTTAATAAGCCATTCTTTCTGAGCGGCTTCCGCCTCGGGGGCGTCTTCCATCACGCAGTTGGAGTCGATCCCGATGAAGGCGCATCGCTCATGGACGAAAGAGAACCTCTCATAGCCCCGGAGAGCCACATAGCTGTCCCGGATGTCCTCTGTCCAGGTCTTGTTGTAGTCGTGGTTGCCGGGAACGAGCCACACGGGAGCGTCAAGCGTGGCGACTCCAGCCTCGAAAACGGCGTTTTGCAGAGGATCCGAGGTGTTGTCGACCAAGTCCCCGGTGATGAAGAAGAGATCCGGATTCTCGGCGTTGGCCTGGGCGGCCGCGGCGCGGAAAAGGGAGTCGGAGTGGGAATACCCCTCGGAAGTGTCGATGAACCCTATCTGGGTGTCGGACATGTGGATGAACTTGAACGGTTTGAAAGACGGCGAGCAGGCGTTGAGAACAGCCAACACCGCCGAGATGATCAGGAGTCTTGACTTTGCCATAACTCCCTAAAGTTACCAATTATTCATCAATCCGCCAAACCTGGCCGGAGGGAATAAAAAGAAGGCCGACGCGACGCCGCGCCGGCCTTCCAATGCTTGCCAATCAGGCTTGACCTACTCGGAGCGGTCCCCGCGACGGTCTCCCCTGCGGTCTCCGCGACGGTCTCCCCTGCGGTCTCCGCGACGATCACCCCTGCGGTCTCCGCGCTCTCCGCGGGGACGTCCGCCACCCTGGGCGTTGGCCGCCGTGGGGGCGTTGGGGGTAAGATCCTGCTTGCCGTAGCGCTCTCCGTTGCATATCCACACCTTGATTCCGAGGCAACCGACCTTGGTGCTGGCGACCGCCAGGGCGTAGTCGATGTCGGCGCGGAAAGTGTGGAGAGGAGTACGTCCTTCCTTGAACATCTCGCTGCGAGCCATCTCGGCGCCGCCGACGCGGCCGCTGATCTGGACCTTGATGCCCTCGGCGCCTACCCTCATCGCGGAGGCGATGGCCATCTTGATGGCCCTGCGGTAGGAGACGCGGCCCTCGATCTGGCGGGCGATGCTGTCAGCCACGATGTGGGCGTCGACCTCGGGCCTCTTGACCTCGAAGATGTTGATCTGGACGTCCTTCTTAGTGACCTTCTTCAGCTCTTCCTTCAGCTTGTCGACCTCCTGGCCGCCCTTACCGATGATGAAACCAGGCCTGGCGGCGTGGATGGTCACGGTGATGAGCTTAAGAGTCCTTTCGATGACAATCTTGGAGATGCTGGCCTTCGCGAGACGGTTGGTCAGATACTTGCGGATCTCATAGTCCTCGGCGATCTTCTCGGCGTAGTCACCGCCGCACCAGTTGGAGTCCCATCCACGGGTGATACCGATTCTGTTGGAAATAGGGTTAGTTTTCTGTCCCATAATTAATTCTCCTCTACTGTAGCGGGTTTGACATCGAGAATGATGGTGACATGGTTCGAGCGCTTGCGGATTCTTCCGGCGCGGCCCTGCGGGCAGGGACGGATCCTCTTGAGCGTGCGACCCTCGTTGACCATGATGGTCTTGACATAGACATTACCGTTGTCCAATTCCTTGCTCTTGTCAGGATTCTTGGCCTCCCAGTTGGCGATGGCGCTGCGAAGAGCCTTCTCGAGGGGAATTGACGGGTGCTTCTTCGAGAAATGAAGAAGGTCAAGAGCGTGATTAACTTCCACACCTCTCACAGTGTCGGCCACAAGGCGCATCTTGCGAGGGGATGTAGGCACATCGTTAAGCTTTGTTATAGCGGTATTCTTTTTGGCCTCCTTGAACTTTTCAGCCATAAGTCTTTTACGAGCTCCCATAACTTAAATCTCTTTAAATGATTACTTATTGTTGCCCGAATGGCCTTTGAAAGTTCTGGTAGGGGCGAATTCGCCGAGCTTATGTCCGACCATGTTCTCAGTAATGTAAACAGGAATGAACTTGTTCCCATTATGAACTGCCACTGTATGGCCGACGAAGTCAGGGGAGATCATGCTGGCGCGGGACCAGGTCTTCACGACCTCCTTCTTCTTGCTACCATCATTCATAGCAAGAATTCTCTTCTCCAGGGCTTCCTGGATGTACGGTCCTTTTCTTAATGAACGACTCATAATCTTGATTTCTGTTTAATTACTTCTTCTTCCTTCTTTCGATGATGAACTTGTTGGAGGAAGCCTTGGGATTACGTGTCTTGTAACCCTTGGCGGGCAGACCCGTGCGTGAGCGAGGATGTCCTCCGGAGGCGCGGCCCTCTCCACCTCCCATCGGGTGGTCGTGAGGGTTCATGACGACACC
>JAFROJ010000003.1 GCA_017429765.1 Bacteroidales bacterium
CAACACCCCTGTCAACGATGTCATCAGGGCTTGCATGGAGCTTGGCCTCATGGTTTCGATCAACCAGAGGCTGGATGCCGAAGCGCTCGTCCTCGTCGCCGAGCAGTTCGGCTACAAGGTCGAGTTCGTCACCGCGGAGCTTTCCGAGGAGATCGATTCCAAGGATGAGAAGGAGGACAGCGAGGAGGATCTCGTCCCCAGGCCCCCTGTGATCACTGTCATGGGTCACGTCGACCACGGTAAGACCTCGCTCCTCGACTACATCCGCAAGTCCAACGTCATCGCAGGAGAGGCCGGAGGTATCACCCAGCACATCGGCGCCTACAACGTGAAACTGCCGGACGGCAGGAGGATCACCTTCCTTGACACCCCGGGTCACGAGGCCTTCACGGCCATGCGAGCCAGGGGCGCCCAGCTGACCGACTTGGCCATCATCATCATCGCCGCCGACGACGCCGTGATGCCCCAGACAGTTGAGGCTATCAACCACGCCCAGGCCGCCGGCGTCCCTATGGTGTTCGCTGTCAATAAGATAGATAAGCCTGGCGCTATGCCCGAAAGGATCTATCAGCAACTCTCGCAGATGAATATTCTCACAGAGGCCTGGGGCGGCAAGTACCAGAGCCAGGAGATATCCGCGAAGAAGGGGCTCAATGTGGACAAGCTTCTCGAGAAGGTCCTTCTCGAGACCGACTTGCTCGAGCTCAAGGCCAATCCCAAGAAGAAGGGAGTCGGCGCTGTCATCGAGTCATCCCTCGACAAGGGTAGGGGCTATCTGGCCACCGTCCTTGTTCAAAACGGCACGTTGAAGACCGGCGACATGGTGCTCAGCGGTTGCTACTATGGCCGTGTCAAGGCCATGTTCAACGAGCGCGGGCAGAAGGTCAAGGAGGCCGGTCCCTCCACTCCTGTCAGCATCCTTGGTCTTAACGGGGCTCCTAGCGCCGGCGACAAGTTCAATGTCATGTCCGACGAGAAAGAGGCTAAGGCCATCGCCAACAAGAGGGAGCAGCTGATCCGCATCCAGGGCATCAAGACCCAGAAGCACATGACTCTCGAGGAGATCGGAAGGCGCATCGCCATCGGCAACTTCAAGGAGCTCAACGTCATCGTCAAGGGTGATGTGGACGGTTCCGTGGAGGCCCTCTCAGACTCGCTCATAAAGCTCTCCACCGAGCAGGTCAGGGTCAACGTGATCCACAAGGCCGTGGGAGCCATCTCAGAGTCCGATGTGATCCTGGCCGAGGCTTCCGACGCCGTCATCATCGGTTTCCAGGTCCGTCCTTCCACCGACGCAAGGAAAGTCGCGGACGAGCAGGGCATCGAGATCCGTCTCTATTCCGTCATCTATGACGCCATCAACGATGTCAAGGACGGTATAGAGGGTCTGCTCGAGCCTATCAAGAAGGAGGAGGTCACCGGCACGGCCGAGGTCAAGCAGACCTTCAAGATCTCCAAGGTCGGCACCATCGCCGGCTGCCTTGTCCGTGACGGGAAGATATCCAAATCCTCCCAGTGCCGCCTCATCCGCGACGGTATAGTGGTATATACCGGCGACATCGCCTCGCTCAAAAGGAACAAAGACGATGTCAAGGATGTTTCAGCCGGTATGGAGTGCGGTATCGGTATCGATAAGTTCAACGACATCAAAGTCGGTGACAACATCGAGGCCTTCGTGATCACAGAGATCAAGCAGACCCTCGACTAGAGATCAGAATCTCCAGCCGAAGGTCGCGACGATGTCTAATCTCTCCCTCCAGTTGAGGATGATCGGGGACGCGTAGTCGTCGAGATAATCGATGTAGGGGGAGATGTACTCGTCCGAGAAGGTCGTGTACCTGGCGGCCAGGTCGGCGAAGAAGGATCCCTTCGAGGAGTATCCCAAGCCCACCGAGAAAGCGTTGATCTTGTCGTTGAGGGTGACTGATCCTGAATATTCAGGGACTGTCGTGAAGTTGTAGCCGGCGCGGATGGCGAACTCGGGGAACGGCTTGACCTCCGCCCCGACGCGGACCATGTGGGAGATCCCCATGCAATTCTTGATGTCGTTGTTGACATCGGCGAAAGAGTCGCTCCACCCGCTCTCGCGGTTCTTGAAACTCATCGCGCTGTAATCCGTCATCTCATAGTCGGCGCTGACCATCGCCATCCCCATGAAGGTGTAGGCGATGCCGGCGTTCGCCCTGTACGGGGTCGTCAGCCTGTAGGAAAAGTTGCCTTCAGGTGAGGTCGCTGACCCGTCGTAAGAGGAGTTCTGGTAGTGCACGTCGACCGAGTTGCGCCAGATCTCGTCGATGAACAGCGTGGTGGGAGTCTGGATGGCGGCTCCCAGGCGCAGTCCCTGCACGGGGAGGGCGATGAACCCGATCTTGCCGTACACACCGGCCCCGTCGGCCGAATAGGAATAGCGGGAACGATAGTCGGTGAAGTAGGTGGTGGCGTCCTCATAGTCGATCCGGAAGTCTGAGGGATCGACGGCCGCCTCCTTGAAGTACTCGTCGTAGTTGTAGTTGATCGAGGTCACCCCGAGGTTGGCCCCGAGGAAGAACTTGTTGTTGAAGTTGAACCCGAGGTTGATGACGGCGTCGGTCTTGCCTCCGGTGACCTTGCGGCCGTAAGCCTGGTCGAGCGGGCCTCCGAGGAAGATGTCGTAGATGTAGTTGCCGTACTGATCCTTGTCGGGGGTCTGGATGAAACCTTCGGTCGCCGCTATGTAGCGCCAGTAGTAGTCAGGGTCGTTGACGTCGCCGTAGTTCGCTATGGAACCGGCCTGGGCGTTGGCGATGACATTCCACGGGGCGTACTGGCCGCGGTCGTCAGGATTATCATAAGGATGCATCCAATCGTCGATCTGGGCGCCGCTGCCGTTCAGGTACCCGTTGAGGAAATCGATGTCGAACCCGTCAGCCGACACGGCCATGGCGCTCTGGTAGCTGGTCTTGTCGTTCCTTCCGCCGGTCATCATCTGGCCGGAGTAGTTGTTGACACTGTTCACCACGAAACCATATGTGACCCCGACAAGGCCTCTGTTATTCCCCGTCTTGAAGTTGAGGGTGGCTCCCACGTTGGGCATAGTGAACCTGGTCAGGTTTTTTTGGACCCCTCCTGTGAAGGTGTCCGTGCCGTTCACGGGGTAGGGACTCCAGGAAGCGTTCATGGAACTGATGGTCAGGTTCGGCGAGATCGTGAACTGGGAATAGTTGTACACGGCTGATCCGGCCGGGTTGATGCCGACAGATCCGAGATCGCCTCCGACCGCGGTCATCGCGTTACCCATTCCTATGGACCTCGCGGTGCCGTAGTAGTTGTTCTGGCTGAATGTCAGGGCGTCGTACATCGTCTGGGCTCCCGCCGCTAGGGCGGACAGCATCAGGGTTATGGCTAATATGGTCTTTTTCATGTTGATAGGATTTTGATAGTTTAAATTATGGTGTAGGTTTCCAGACAGGTCGGCCGGATCTTATCTCCTGCCACCTCCGCCGCCGGAGCTTCTGCCTCCGCCTGAGCTTCCGCCTCCACTGTAGCCGCCGCCGGAGCTTCCGCCGCCGCTATATCCGCCGGAGCTTCTGGATGAGCTGCCAGAGGAGTAGCTTCCGGAAGAGGAGCTCCTTGTGTAGGAACCCGAGCTTGAGCTTGAGGAGCGGCTGGTCGAGGAGGACCTGTAGCCGCCGCTTGAGGTGGTTCCGCCGGAACGGCTCACGCCGGAGGAAGATGTCGAGGGCCTGCTGTAGACTGTGGTGCCGGATGAAGGGCGGCTTGAGGACACCCTGGTGCCGGTCGAGGTCGAGGTGCCGCCGCTGACTCCGGAGCGTGTGCCGGCCGTTGACGACGACCTGACAGACTGCCCGGCGTTCGGCCTGGAGGCTCTCGAGACCGCTGTCATGGACGACCTTGAGGCGCCGGACGCGGAGGAGGATCTTGTGGCGGTGGACCTGGTGGTCGCCGCTCCGCTCCTGGATCTTGTCATGGACGAGCTTCTGGAGCCCGCGGTCCTTGACACTGAGCCTATCCCGTTCCTGGAGACGGAACCTGTGGTGGAGATCCTGGGCCTGTAGACCCTGTCGCCTCCTCCGATTCCCCAGCCGGGGCCGTGGGCGTGGCCGTAGTAGCTGTGGTACCACCCGCCGTGCCAGTGGTTCCAACCGGTGTACCATCCGCCGTAGAACCAAGGATCATAATACCAGTCGTAGTACCAAGGGTCATACCAGCCATACCATCCGCTGTACCAGCCGTAGTGGTAGTAAGGACGGTAGAACCAGGGATCGTACCAGCCGAACCAGCGGGCGCTGTAGGGGCTGTAATACCAAGGGTCATACCAGCCGCCATAGTACCAGGGGCTCATTCCCCAATAGAGGGAAGAGTAGTAAGGGCGGTGCCAGGAATACCATGAGGAGGCGTACCAAGGCTGATAGGCCGCCCAGGTTTCCCAGTTGTTGTCGTAAAGATACACGGAAGTGGTGTTGTCGGTCTTGTTGAAATTGATCTTGGCGACCTTGTCGTCAGGGATGAACAATGTGTCGACCTTATCACCGCTTTTCATGAATATCGGGGAACTCTTGGTCTTGGCGACAAGCAGGTCGGTCTCTTCCCGCGTGTCAGCCGCCGATGCCAATTCCAAAGCCTGAGGCTCGGATGTATAGTAGATCCCATCCTGATACCTCTGTCCGGAGGTATCGGTGGCGTAACGCGCCGCTGAACCACACGATGTCAGTGCCAGAAGCGCCGAGAAGATAACGATCGCGCGTGTTTTCATTTTTGAATCTCCTATAATTTGACAATAAATTCGTAACTTCGTATCCGCTTTCGGGGCGGTTAGTGTTATTAATGTTTCACAATAAACAAAATCCGTACCGAATGAAATGTTGTACAATAATAACAATATTTGGCAAGAACCGCAAACTATTATTCTGATATGGCAAAGGAAGTGACGAGCAGGTCTGAGAACTATTCTCAGTGGTATAATGATCTGGTGGTGAAAGCTGATCTGGCGGAGCAGTCGCCCGTCAGGGGATGCATGGTGATAAAGCCCTATGGCTACGCCATTTGGGAGAAGATGCAGCGCGCCTTGGACGACATGTTCAAGGAGACAGGCGCCGTGAACGCCTATTTCCCCCTGTTCATCCCCAAGTCCTTCTTCAGCCGCGAGGCCGAGCATGTGGCCGGATTCGCGAAGGAGTGCGCCGTCGTCACCCACCACAGGCTGATGAACGACCCTTCCGGCAAGGGTGTCGTGGTCGATCCCGAGGCCAGGCTCGAGGAGGAGCTCATTGTCAGGCCCACTTCCGAGACCATCATCTGGAGCACCTACAAGAACTGGATCAAGTCCTGGAGAGACCTCCCCATCATGTGCAACCAGTGGGCGAACGTGGTCCGCTGGGAGATGCGCACAAGGCTATTCCTCCGCACCGCCGAGTTCCTCTGGCAGGAGGGTCACACGGCCCACGCCACCGCCCAGGAGGCCCGCGAGGAGGCCGAGAGGATGGTGAATGTCTACGCCAAGTTCGCCCGCGAGTACATGGCTCTTCCCGTGATCGTCGGCCACAAGAGCCCCAACGAGCGTTTCGCCGGAGCCCTTGACACCCTCACCATCGAGGGTATGATGCAGGACGGCAAGGCCCTTCAGGCCGGGACGTCCCACTTCCTCGGGCAGAACTTCGCCAAGTCCTTCGACGTGCAGTACACCGACAAGGATGGCCAGATGCAGTATGTCTGGGCGACGTCATGGGGTGTCTCCACAAGGCTCATGGGAGCTCTCGTGATGGCCCACGGCGACGACAACGGCCTTGTGCTGCCTCCGAGGCTCGCCCCTATCCAGGTGGTGATGGTCCCCATATTCAAGAGCGACGAGGAGAGGGCCAGGATCCTTGACAAGATGACCGGGCTCAAGAAAGCCCTTGAGGCCGAGGGACATACCGTCAAGATTGACGACCGCGACAACCTGCGCCCTGGCTTCAAATTTGCTGAATGGGAGCTGAAGGGCGTCCCCGTGCGTCTCGCCATGGGTCCCCGCGACCTCGACAGCGGCACCGTCGAGATCCACAGGAGGGACACCCTCGAGAAGCGTACTGTCGCCCTTGAGGGGCTGGACAAGTCGATCGCTTCGCTCCTGGACGACATCCAGTCCAACATCTACAAGAAAGCCTTCGATTTCAGGGAGGCCAATGTGGAGAAATGCGACGATTGGGCCGAGTTCCAGGAGAAGATCGGTACCGGGAAGTTCCTCCTCTGCCATTGGGACGGGACCGCCGAGACCGAGCAGGCTATCAAGGATGCAACCAAAGCCACCATCAGGTGCATCCCCGTGGACAGTTTCGTGTGCGAGGAGGAAGGGAAGGACATCTTCTCCGGCAAACCGTCGAGGCAGAGGGTGGTCTTCGCCATCTCCTATTAGACTTAGTCTTTTTAAGGAATATAACCAACTGATTATGAAACGGATCTTCGGACGCGTCCTCATCGCGGCGGCCATCCTCATCGTGGCTGTTCCAGCGTTCGGTCAGGACGACAAGACAAAGAAGGACGCCCAGGCCGCGGCCGCCGAGGCGGCTAAACGCCTGAATGATACCCCGGCGCCGGTGGTGACCCCGCCGAAGCCGGTGTTCTGGACGGACAACCTGACCACGTCCCTCAATTTCGACCAGACCACTTTCCACAGCTGGGCCGCCGGAGGAGTCAACAACTACAAGCTCAACTCCGTCATCCGAGGCTCGGCGAACTGGGCCAAGAATAAGATGTTCTGGAACAACGCCCTCGAGCTCGATTACGGCTTCATGTACCAGAAGGACAAGCCGATCCTCCAGAAATACATGGACAGGATGAGGGTGACAAGCACCTGGGGATACAAGGCGAAGGACAAGCTGAACTACACAGCCTCCTTCCTCTATAACGGGCAGCTCTCGAACAGTTGGAATTACACCACCCCTCCTACGGTGGACGGGGTCGAGCCCGGACCGAAGGAATGGAAGGACGCCAGGGTTCTCCGCTCCGGTCTTTTCTCGCCCTCGACCATGACCCTGGGTCTTGGTATCCAATGGGTGCCCAGCAAATGGCTGTCATTCAAATTAGACCCCCTTACCGGTAGCACAACCGTGGTGGCGAGCGAAAGACTGAGGAAGAACAACGGTATGGCCAGGAAAAAGCAGTACGAGGATGTCTCTCTTTACCCTGACGAGAAGGACGAGACCGGAAGGTACTTCATCACAGGTAATTATTACCGTCCGGCCACGTTCGCTTTCGGTGCCCAGTTGACCTCGAACATGAAGTTCGTGATCAACAACAAGGTCAACATCACGAGCAACCTGATCCTCTTCTCCAACTACCTGAAGGATCCCCAGAACTGGCGTGTCAACTGGGATAACACGGTCATCTGGACCATGACCAAATATTTCAAGATAACCTTCCTTACCAACTTGGCTTACGACGACAACGTGAGGATCGTCGAGACGGATTTCCCGAACGGCCACAGGGCGGTGCAGTTCAAGGAGTACCTCCTTTTCGGGTTCACATATTCCATCAGCAACAAGAAATAGCGTCAGGGGATGAAGCCGGACCGTTTCGACAGATGTCTTGACGGGCTGCTACCTGACGATGGTGCGGTCCTGCTGGCCGTGAGCGGCGGGATCGACTCGATGGTGATGGCGGACCTTTTCTTGAATTCCGCTGTCAAGAGGTCTATGACATTGGCCCACTGCGACTTCCATCTTCGTGGCGAGGAGAGCGACGCCGACGCCGCCTTCGTGGAGGAATGGGCTAAGTCCCGCGGGATCCCTTTCCGGAGGGCTGATTTCGACACTCTTGAATATGCCTCCGCTCATGGGATCAGTGTCGAGATGGCCGCAAGGGAGCTCCGTTACTCTTGGTTCGCGGCTCTGTGTGAGAAAGAGGGATACGCCGCGGTGGCGGTCGCGCACAACGCCAATGACAACGCGGAGACCCTCTTCCTCAATCTCCTTCGGGGAACCGGATTGAAGGGAATATGCGGGATGAAAGCATTTTCCCCCTTGCCCGGGGCATCATCGGCGGTGATAGTCCGCCCCCTGCTGGAATTCACCCGGGGAGAGATCCGGGAATATGCCCTCTCCGGGGGCCTGAGTTGGCGGGAGGACAGCTCTAACGCCGACTCGTCCTACAAGCGCAATCTTATTCGTAATGAGGTGTTTCCGCTTCTCGAACGGGTCAACCCTTCTTTCCTCGACACGCTGGCGGCTGACATGCGCCGCTTCTCGGAGGTATGCGGGCTTGTCGATGATTATGTCGAGTCTCGCCTGTCCTCCGTGGCCGGGACTGGTCAGGGAGATGGTCGTGAGCGTCTCATCGTGGATGTCCGGAAATTAGTGGCGGAACCTCATTGGGAGTACCTTCTCTACCGCCTGATGGAGCCTTTCGGCTTCAACGAGGCGGCGATAGGGGACATGACCGCCCTGATCAATGGTGGCTCGACTTTCAGCGGCAGGGTGTTTCTCTCCAAGGAATATGTGGCCTCGACCTCGAGGGACTTCATCACGGTTGGTGAGCCTGTCGGACCACAGGCCCTTCGACTGGCTCAGGGACCGGGCGAATCTCGGGGACCTATATTGGTGGAGAAGGAGGGGGAATATTCATTGGACGGGATACGCTTCGTGGTGGACAGGATCGAGATCGAGGACCCGAGGCAGCCGGAGGGCACAACCGTCGTGGCGCTGGATTTCCCTTTCACCGTCCGCCGCTGGATGGCCGGAGACTGGATGCGTCCGCTTGGCATGAAAGGCCGCCGGAAGAAGCTCAGCGACATGTTCGTTGACTTGAAACTGACGCCGGAGCGGAAAGAGAAAGCCCTCGTCATCGCTGACGAAGGCTCCCATGTCCTGGCCCTTCTGGGCTGGCGGGTCGACGAGTCCGTCGCCCTTCCGGTCCCTGAGATAGTCGAAGGGCCGGCTGTAAGGATCCGCCTTATTTGATCTCGATCTCGAAGGGCAGCCTGGCGAACACCAACGGGCCGTTTCCTTTCGCCCAAGTCCTCTGCCAATCCATAAGAGATTTCGCCACACCCTCGAACGGGGTCCCCTCGAGGATGTTCTCGACAACCTCCTCGGCGTCCGGGGTCTTCCCTCCGAACTGGGCCATCAATTTCTCGATCGCGGTCAGCGGTTTCGGGTAGCCGACCACATTCCAGGAGTCCACATCCGGATTCCCGCCGAGTGACGCGGCGTAGGCTATGGCGTCCTCGAGAGTGCCAAGCTCATCGACAAGACCGAGCCTCAGGGCGTCGGCCCCAGTCCAGACACGGCCCTGCGCTATCTCGTCCACACTCTCGTAAGTCATGTCCCTGCCCTCGGCCACGAGGTTCACGAAACTGGTGTAGATGTCGTCCACATATTCCTGCATCATGTCCGTCTCATCCTGGTCGAAAGGCCTCATCAGGGAGAACATGTCGGAGTGCTTGTGGGACTTCACGGGGACTATGTTGATCCGGGCGATGTCCTTGACAGTCTTGCCGAACTCGGGGATGGCGGAGAAGCAACCTATGGAGCCGGTCAGGGTGGCCGCTCCAGAGAAGATGTGGTCGCAGCTGGCGGAGATCCAATATCCGCCGGAAGCGGCGTAGTCCCCGTAAGAGGCGACGACGGGCTTGACCGCCCTGGTAAGGTCTATCTCCTCCTTTATCTTGTTGGCTGCCAGCACGGTGCCTCCGGGGGAGTTGACCCTAAGGACAACCGCCTTGACGGTGGAGTCGGCGCGGACCTTCGCTATCACGGAAGCGAAACGGTCTCCAGAGATGTTTTCCTGGTCAGGCTGGTCGACGATGTTGCCGTCGGCGTAGATGACCGCTATCTTTCCCTTGGCGGCGGTGTTGGGCTTGACCTTGGAGGTCATGTAGTCCTTGAAGGGGATGAACTTGACATCCTTGAACTTCTCCTTGCCGGCGAGTGTGGCCATCTTGTCCTTGTAGCCCTCGACGGAGAGAATCTCGTCGGCGAGGTTGTGCCTCACCATGTCCTCGGGGAAGTTGATCGCGAGGTTGTCGATGAAGTAGTTGAGCGAATCGACGCTGATTCCCCTGGCCTCCGCGGTCTCCTTGGAGATGGTCTCCCACATGGAGTCGACCATGACCTGGTTCTGCTCCATGTTCTCGGGGCTTGGGGCGCTCTTGACGTACATCTCACCCGCGCTCTTGTACTTCCCGTGGCGGATCAGCTGGTAGTTGACCCCGATCCTGTCGAGCAGGTCCTTCAGGAATATCATTCTCCCGCTGAGACCGAGCATGGAATGGTTGCCGCCGTGGTGGCTGACGGTGTAGATCTTGTCCGCCACGGAGGCGAGGTAGTAGCTGCCGGATGAGTAGGACTCGGCGTAGGCCACGACTGGTTTCCCGCTCTTGCGGAACTCGCTGAGAGCCACACGGATGTCACTTAGTTTCGTGACGCTTGAGGCGAGATTGTCGACCTTGAGGAGTATGAACTTGACCCCCGGGTCACTGGCCGCCTTGTGGATCGCCTTGACAGCGTCGTAGAGTCCCACATTGGCGCTCATCTGACCGCCTCCAAGACTGTTGAGGGAACCCATCGACAGAGAGGGGACGTTCTCTTCGGTCTGCTCGGTTATCACCAGGGAGCCCATATCCATGACAAGGGCGCCTTCTTTCGGGATGACAGGGGTGGAACTGGCGCCGGCGGTGGCTGAGCCCGCGAGGGCTCCGATCATCATCAGGAAGAATATCCCTTTGATTATTCCCCAGACCAAAAGACCGACCAGCACAGCCAGCACCCATTTGAAGAAGTTGTTCGATTTCATATCCGGATTATTATTGATTGCAAAAGTAATCATTTTGCCCATACTGTTGTATATTCGCGTCTGTGAAAAAGCGAATTAATATATTCCTTTTATTGTCTTCCTTACTGTCGTGCCTGTTGACGAACGCCCAGGTGGTTGACACTTCCAAGGTGTACGGTGAAAGGCGGGACAGCTTGAAGGCGGCCGTGTTCGTCGGACAACAGAAAGACGGTATATCCAAGGGCAAGGACATCCGCACTGAGATTATCTCGACTTCGGGTCTACAGAAAATGGCCTGCTGCAACCTGGCGGAGAGTTTCGAGAACAGCGCCAGCGTGACTGTGGGCTATTCGGACGCGGCGACGGGCGCCCGTCAGATCAGGCTTCTGGGGCTGTCGGGAACATACACCCAGATGCTGGACGAGAACCGTCCGGTGCTGAGGGGTGTCACATCCCCGTTCGGGCTTTCATATGTGCCCGGTCCCTGGCTGGAGAGCATCCAGATAGCTAAAGGGTCCCCTTCTGTCATCAATGGCCTGGAGTCGATGACGGGGCAGATCAACCTCGAGCACAAGAAGCCGACCGAAGAGAAACCGCTTTTCATCCAGGCGTCTATGATGAGCGATTCCAAGGCTGATCTCAACGTGACTTCCGCTTGGCGGCTCAGCCCAACGCTGTACACTATATTCCTTGGTCACGCGGACGGTAATTTCAGGTCTTTCGACATGAATATGGACGGCTTCATGGACGATCCCCGGATGCTCCAGCTCAATGTGGCCAACAGGTGGCTGTACTACACTCCGGACCTCCAGGTCAGATGGGGCTTCCATGCCGTGAAAGACCATCGTCATGGGGGACAGGAAGGATATGACAAGGACGAGGATCCCATCTCCGGGAGACTCTGGGGAACGGACATCAACAACACTCTGCTGGATGGGTACATCAAGGTGGGGAAACCTCTGAGGGAGGACGGCTCGGCCAGCATTGCGGCCATTCTTGACTATTCCTTCCAGAAGAGCGACTCCTGGTTCGGATTTAACTCCTACGCCCCGAGGCAGCGTTCGGGCTTCGTCAACCTGCTCTACCGGAACCAGCTGAACGAGTCTCACGATTTCACGGTGGGACTCTCCGGCATGGTGGACGGAATAGAAGAGACCGTTGCCAACATGCCGTATTCGAGTTTCAGGAAACTGGCCGCTTACCTGCCTCCTCTCGTTCCGCTGGCCACAACGAGTTCACTCCTGGCCTCGGGAGGGCCGTACGGGGAGTACACCTTTCATTCCGGCGAGACTTTCACATCGATAATCGGCGCCCGCGCGGAGTATTTCCACAATGGTGACGACAAAAGTGAAGGTGGATTCAAAGTGGCCCCCAGGATGACTGTCAAATACTCTCCCGCGGAATGGGTCACACTCAGGGCGAACGGTGGCAGGGGACTCCGGTTCTCCAATCCCTTCTCTGACAATATCGGCATTTTCTCGACCAACAAGCTGATCTCCCCGCATTATCCGTCGGGGC
Source organism: Bacteroidales bacterium (assembly GCA_017429765.1). Lineage (GTDB taxonomy): Bacteria > Bacteroidota > Bacteroidia > Bacteroidales > UBA932 > Cryptobacteroides. The sequence goes on from JAFROJ010000003.1 coordinate 12,265, forward strand.
ATCCTCTGGAGGACTCCTGGACCTACGGGGGCAACCTGACATTCAGCGTCCCGTTCGGGGAAGGGGAGACTACATTGAGTCTCGACTATTTCCGGACCAGGTTCGTCAGGGAGGTGGCTGTTGACTACGAGCAGATGGACCACTATGTCAATGGTTACTACAGTCTCATCCATCTTTTTGTCCCGGAAGGCCTGCATTCGGTCTCGGATAATTTCCAGGTGGATCTCAGCGCGGAACCGTTCGAGAGATTCACGGTTTCCGTCACTGCCCGTTACACTGACGCCAAGTCGCCCACCTTCGACGGTACGATGGTGGAGAAGCCGATGACGGGACGCTTCAAAGGTGTCCTGAATCTCCAGTACAAGACCAATCTCAGCAAGTGGATATTCGACTTCACAGCATCGGTCAACGGGTCGGCTAGGGTCTATGAATTCATGAACCATGTCACTGACGAGAACGGAAAGCCATACTATAAGGACGGCCGCACTCCGGTCTACCCCCTTCTTTTCGCTCAGGTCACCAGGAGATTCAAGGGTTTCGATCTCTATGTGGGGGGCGAGAACCTTACGGGATTCACTCAGAGACAAGTGATTATAGGGGACCATTCCATGTATGGATTCGACGCCAGCTGCGTTTGGGGACCGATTATGGGACGAAAGGTCATTGTCGGAATGAGAATGACTTTGTGGAGGTAGGATTTGATTATTTGATTATCTTCGCGGATATGAAAAGAATAATTATGTTGGTTGTGGCGGCCCTTATTATGGCGGCTCCCGCGGCGATGGCACAGAATCCTGAGAAGACTAGGACCGAGAAGGGTTCCAAGCAAGACGAGAATATCTGCAAGGTCACTTTCGAGACAGACATGACTTGTGAGAGCTGCGTCAGCAAGGTCGAGGAGAATATCTCTTTCGAGAAAGGTGTGAAAGGCCTTATCGTCTCTCTCGAGGAGGAGAGGATAATCATCAAATACGACAAGCGCAAGACTGATGAGGATAAACTGGCCGCGGCTATCAAGAAACTTGGTTACAAAGCTGAAAAAGTGAGATAAGCATGGTCCAGAAGCCTTCAATTCCTAAGGGTACCAGGGATTTCGGCCAGCGGGAGATGGCCGGGCGAAACTATATTTTCGACACCATCAAGGGCGTCTTCAAGACGTTCGGATATTCACAGATCGACACTCCCGCGATGGAGAACCTCTCGACCCTTCTCGGCAAGTACGGCGAGGAGGGGGACAAGTTGCTGTTCCGTGTCCTCAATTCCGGGGACGCCTTCGGCAAGGTGGATCTCGAGTCCTTCAGGGATGAGGAGGGAAAGGTCAACTCGGTCGCCCTCTCGAAGGAAGTGTGCGAGAAGGGCCTGCGTTACGACCTGACGGTCCCGTTCGCCCGTTTCGTCGTCCAGCACCAGAACGAGATAACCTTCCCGTTCAAGAGGTTCCAGATCCAGCCAGTCTGGAGGGCCGACCGTCCCCAGAAAGGCCGCTACCGCGAGTTCTACCAGTGCGACGTGGATGTGATCGGCTCCCGCTCCCAGCTGTGCGAGCTTGAGCTCGTCCAGATCGTGGACAGGGTGTTTTCCCTGCTGGACGTGAATGTGCTGGTCAAGATCAACAACCGCAAGGTCCTGACCGGTTTCGCCGAGATCTGCGGCTTCCCGGACAAGGTCGTTGACATCACTGTGGCTATCGACAAGCTGGACAAGATCGGTCTGGAGGCAGTCGAGGAGGAGATGAGAGGGAAGGGGTTGACTGACAGTGCGATAGAGGTCATCGAGCAGATTTTGAAGCTCTCGGGTACCACATCGGAGAAGATCGCCTCCATGCGTTCCCTGATGGGTGGCGGGTCCGCATCCGGTCTGGTTTCGGAGACCGGCCTCAAGGGTCTTGACGAGTTGGAGGAGCTCTTCGGCCTGGTCGAGGCGGCCGGGGTGTCCAGCCCTGTCGAGATAGATCTTTCCCTGGCCCGCGGGCTCAACTACTACACCGGAGCCATCTTCGAGGTGAAGGCTCTTGATTTCGCTATCGGAAGCATCTGTGGAGGAGGACGTTACGACAATCTTACAGGAATATTCGGCCTGCCCGGCATGTCCGGCGTAGGCATTAGTTTCGGGGCCGACCGTATCTACGACGTGTTAATGGGGCTTGACAAGTTCCCCAAGGATCTCAAGTCCTTCACGACCCTTCTCTTCGCCAATATGGGCCCCGCTGAGACAAGGTATCTGATCCCGGTCGCCAAGGAGTTGAGGGACAGGGGAGTGGCCGTGGAGATCTACCCTGACTCCTCCAAACTCAAGAAGCAGTTCGACTACGCCGACCGCAAGTCGATACCTTTCCTCTCCATAACCGGGGAGAATGAGATGGTGGCCGGCCAGGTCAATGTCAAGAACCTTGTCTCGGGAGAGCAAAAGTTATTCAAAAAGGATGACATAGAGGCGATAATGGCGTTCTTGGGACAGCCAGTTGAAAAATAATTTTGGATTTATTGGTTTTATTAATACCTTTGCAGTCCAATTAACACCGCGGGGTAGAGCAGTCGGTAGCTCGTCGGGCTCATAACCCGGAGGTCGGAGGTTCGAGTCCTCCCCCCGCTACTACCACAGAGGAATTATCTTACGGATGATTCCTCTATTTTTGTTATCTTCGCGAAAACGGGTTTGCTATGCTTATTCTGAATAATCCAATCTCAAGAGCCTCTCTGAAAGAATATGCGGCCAACACATTTGGAGACATGATTAAATGTGTCTCGGATGTGGATAAGGGACTGCTGGCTATTGACGCGGATTTGCATGCGGATCTCGAGCGATTGCTGTTGGAGAATGGTTCACAGCAAACGTCTCTTTGGGGATTTAACCTTTATCCCGATGAAAGCGGTGATGATTTCATCGAATATGACTCGCTCATCAACATCCGCTCATGGCAAGGCAATCCTTCCCGGGATGTGCTGGACCAGGATGTCAGAGAAAGGATAGCAAGCATCGTTGACAAGTTCATAACAGAATAATGCGGCATCAAGGGCTTGAGAATGGCCGATGGGCCGAATTGTCTTTCCCGCGGCAGATGGCCAACATCGGCAGCGAGACTTCTCGTATCTATCGCGCGTTGGAGGCTGGAAAAGAGGCCCGGGCGGAATCGGCGTTCGCGCGTTTTCAGGAGCTTGTTGACCTCACAATCAAATATGGTCGGGCTGACGCGTCTCCCATGCTCCGCCACGCTTTGCTGGAAGAACTCTGCCGTTTCAGGGAACTCTACTGCAAAGCCTTCCTCGAACGGGACCTCACCGAACTAGCAGCCTTCAATCGCTATCTTGACCAATTCTCGCGAGAAAAACTCTAACTTCGTCGTGGTATGAATATCCGATTAGAACAACCTCAGGACTGGCGGGAGGTGGAGAACCTCACGCGGGAGGCCTTCTGGAACGTGTACCGTCCCGGATGCCAGGAACACTTCGTGTTGAATCAGTTCAGAGACAATCCTGCGTTCATCCCGGAGTTGGATCTCGTGATGGAGGAGGACGGCCGGATTATCGGCCATGTCATGTTCTCCAAGGCCGAGATCACTCTGGCCGACGGCACCCTTTTCCCTTCCTGGACCTTCGGTCCCATCAGCGTCGATCCTGACTACAAGCGTAAAGGATACGGCCTCAAACTGTTGCGATACGCGCTGGAGAAGGCCCGGGCGATGGGCATAGGCCTGCTGCAGATGGAAGGTAACATCGATTTCTACAAACACGCGGGGTTTTACCTGGCCAGCAAACTGAATATTCATTATCACGGCGAGCCGGCCGAAAGCGAGGTCCCGTACTTCCTGGCGCAGGAACTGATCCCCGGCTATTGGGGCGACCGGGAGGGCACTTACTGTCCGCCCTCCGGCTATCTAGTCGCCGACACGAATCCTGAGGCCTTCGAGGCCTATGAGGCCACCTTTCCGCCTAAGGAGAAGCACCTGGTACCCGGTCAGTTGCCCTAATTCTGCCAGAGCTGAGGTATGTCGCCGCGCCGGGAAGATGAGGCCTGGCTGGGACGATTTCGGCAGGCTGGTTTAATTGTCACTTATTTCTTCATGACAGCCTCAGCCTTGACCTCGAAGGCGCCGTTGAACCACTTATCAGGCTCGGCCTCGGCGGTTTGTTTGACGGGAGGAGTCACCTTGACGTGTTTGAATGTGCCTCCGTTCTGGTCACCATCCACGTCCTCAAGGACAATGGTCACGTCTCAGGGCCCTTGTGAAAGTTTCTTGTTCAACAGGAAATCGCCCTTGGAATCAGTGAATAGGGTGTCGTGGTAGTAGGCGTGGTTATGGTTGTAGATGTGCTCGGTGATCGCGACCCGGATCCCCTCGATGGGCTTGCCGCTCTGGTCCTTCACTGACCCCGCCGCCTTGAAAGCCGCGTGGGGCGATCCATATGCCTGAGTGTCCTGTTTATCTTTACTCGCATGGTATCTTACAATTAATCAATCGATATATCGCGAATATATTACTATTTTTGTGAATAAAGAACAAGAGAGACATAACGTTCCAATCAGGCATGAAAAAAATACTTTTTGTTGTTTTGGTGGCTTGTCTGCCGCTGTTTTCCTGCTCATCCGGCAAGGTGTCCGAGACGGCGCTGATCACTGATCCATCCGTTCAGTGGGAGGCCGCATGGATCGGGATCGATTCCCCGGAGGATGTCCGTACGGGTGATGTGTCGATGCCGGCGAGATACCTCAGGACCACTTTCGAGGCCGGGAAGAGAATCCGTTCGGCGAGGCTGCACATCTGCGGTCTAGGGCTTTATGAGGCCTATCTGAACGGGGAGAAGATCGGCGGTGCGCAGGTGCTTTCCCCGACGGTGTCCAACTACGACAAGACTGTGTATTACAACAGTTTCGATGTCACCGGACTTCTTCGCGAAGGATCGAACGCGATCGGAGTGTCGCTCGGGACAGGGCGTTTCCCGGGAGTCCGTGTGACTTGGGGGCCGGGCAGCCGAGCGAAGCGTTACGACAAACAGCGCCCCTGCCTGATCTGCCAGTTGGAGATAGTGTATCCAGGCGGGAAGGTCGAGAGGATCCTCAGCGACGGGAGTTGGAAGGCCACGGCCGACGGACCGATCCGCGGCAATAATGAATATGATGGCGAGGTCTATGACGCCCGGATGGAACTGGGCGGCTGGCTTGACGCCTCGTATGACGACAGCGGCTGGTCGGCCGCGGAACTCACCGAGGCCCCTGCCGGGGTGCTGACGTCCCAGCCCAACCCCAACATCGAGATCCAGGACATCGTCAAGCCGGTCTCGTTGAGCGCCCTCCCGGGAGGCCGTTACATTCTCGACATGGGACAGAATATGGTTGGCTGGCTGCAAGTTAAGGCGAGAATGAGCGAGGGAGACACGTTGACGATGCGGTTCGCCGAGACCCTCAAGGAGAACGGGGAGCTCTACACCGAGAACCTTCGGACCGCCAAGGCGACAGATCATTACATCGCCAAAGACGACAAGCCTTTCGTCTGGCACCCCCTGTTCATCTATCACGGCTTCCGCTTCGTGGAGATCAGCGGCCTCTCAGAGGAGCCTTCCCTGGAGGATTTCGAGGGGCAGGTGATCTATGACAAGATGGCCACGACCGGTCATTTCGAGTGTTCCGACCCGGTGATCAACCAGGTCTATCAGAACGCGTTCTGGGGGATCAGGGGCAACTACCGGGGGATGCCCACGGACTGTCCCCAGAGGGACGAGAGGATGGGCTGGCTCGGGGACCGGACCACCGGCTGCTATGGCGAGAGCTGGATATTCGACAACCGGGCTCTCTACTCCAAATGGCTTGATGACATAGCCAACGAGCAGAACGAGGAGGGTCAGTTGCCGAATGTCGCGCCCAATTTCTGGACAATCCGGGCCGACAACATGACCTGGCCGGGAGTGTTCATAGAGGCCGCCGCGATGCTGTACCAACGTTTCGGTGACGACGGTGCGATCGTCAGGCACTATCCGGCGATGAGGAAATGGCTCGCCTATATGAAAGACAAGTGGATGGTGGACGGGATAATGACCAAGGACAATTACGGCGACTGGTGCATGCCTCCGGAGTCCCTTGAGATGATCCATTCGGAGGATCCCTCCCGCATCACCGCCCCGGCGGTCATCTCCACCCCGTATTACGTCCATTACTGCAAGATGATGCGGGAGTTCGCCCACATAGCCGGACATCCCGAGGACATCCCTTATTTCGAGGCCGAGGAGAAGGCGAGCACCGAGGCGTTCAACCGCCTTTACTACAACGCCAAGGGGGGATATTACGACAATAACACCGTGACAGCCAATCTGTTGCCCCTGTGGTTCGGGCTTGTGCCCGAGGAGGAGCGGGCCAGGGTGTTCGCCTCCGTCGTGGACAAGACTGAGAACGAGTTCGGCGGCCATGTCAGCTCGGGCGTCGTGGGCATCCAGGTCCTGATGAGGACACTGACCGAGTTCGGACGGCCCGACCTGGCCCTGAGGATAGCCTCGGACGACACCTATCCGTCATGGGGCTATATGGCCGCCAACGGCGCCACTACCATCTGGGAACTCTGGAACGGCAACACTGCCGACCAGGCGATGAATTCCGGCAACCACGTGATGCTCCTCGGCGACCTGTTGATCTGGGAATATGAATACCTCGGGGGCATCCGCCCGCTGAAGCCCGGCTTCGAGGAGATAGAGTTGAGGCCTTACCCGATTAAGGGCCTCGAATATGTGGATTGCGCCTATGACTCCGTCAGGGGAAAGATATCCAGCTCCTGGAAGGTAGAGGACGGGATATTCAAATGGGACATTGTTGTCCCCAAGGGCGTCCGGACCGAGGTTTACCTCCCCGGGGAATCCTCGCCGGAAGTCGTCACAGGCAGCGGACATCACTACGAGAAGCCTCTGGATGATTAATTATTCGTATATTGCGGGAACGTGACAAAGAGCGGCATATTCAAATGGACAGAAGACATTTCCTGAAGACTTCAGCCCTCACGGCGGCAGGGATCGCCGCCGGGGGAGCCCTCGCGCCTGAGGCCTCGGCCAAGACTGTGACCGTGGAGACCAGGCTCCAGTCGAGGGGCCACATCAAGGAACCGGCCCGTAAGGTCGCCGTGGTGGACGGCGCCGACGTTGTGGTCGTGGGAGGAGGCCCGGCGGGATTCGCCGCCGCCGTGGCGGCCTCAAGGCAGGGGCTCGACACCCTTCTCCTTGAGCGCGGCTATTTCCTGGGCGGCCTTTTCACCGGCTGCGACGTGACCATCCTGAACGACATGTACACCCCGACGCCCGGCGGAAGGGTCCAGGCTGTTTATGGAATATGCGACGAGCTCTGCGCCCGCCTGATCAAGCATGACATGCTCGCCTGGCTTGAGACCGCCCCCAACGTCGACACGGAGGCCACGAAGTATTTCATGGAGGAGATTTGCCGGGAGGCCGGGGTACGGATCCTTTACGGCGTCCAGGCCGCGGATGTGTCCATGAGCGGCGACCGCGTCGACCATGTGATCCTCGAGACCAAGAGCGGCCGCGTCGCTGTCTCGTCCAAGTTCGTGATTGACTGCACCGGGGACGGGGACATCCTCGCCTGGACTGGGGAGGACTTCAAGGAATATGACTACGACATCAGCGCGATGTACAGGATCGGCCACGTCGGCGCCGGCAAGGTCGGAAGCGCGACCCCTCACGAGGGAGTCGTGACCGGCCATCTGGGAAACGGCGTCCAGGGAGTGGACGGCCTGGACATCTATACCCTGACCAACGCCCAGCTTGAACTCAGGAAACGCATGTGGGACAGCACCTTCAAGATGAGGGAGACCCCCGGGAACGAGAAGGCCTATCTTCTCAGCACACCCTCGGTGGTGGGAGTCAGGATCACAAGGGTACTGAACTCGGTGCGGAACGTCACCACGGAGGGAGCCGCCACCGGCAAGACCTACGACGATGTGATAGGGTTCACCGGAGCGGACTCCACCCTCAGGTGGAACGGGAGCGGTATTCCCCGCAAGCAAAGGAAGATGTGGCAGGTCCCTTACAGCTCGCTGGTTCCCAAGAAAGTCTCCAACCTGCTCGTGGCCGGCCGCTGCTTCGGCTTCGAGGAGGAGCTGATGTACGACGCCAGAGAGGTCGGCACCTGCCTGATGACGGGACAGGCCGCCGGGACTGCCGCCGCCCAGGCAGTGACGTACCGCCGGGGCTGCCGCGACATCGATGTGAAGCTCCTCCAGAAGACGCTGAGGGATAACAATGTCAAACTGGACTGGTAACCCCTCCCGATAATGAAGTCCAAGAGGTTATGGTATCACATTCTCGCCCTGGCGGTCGTGGCCGTCTGGGGCGTGACCTTCGTCTGTACCAAGACCCTTATCGGCGCCGGGATGGATCCGGCCGCCATCTTCGTCATAAGGTTCGTGATGGCATATCTCGGAATATGGGTACTGGACATCTGCGGCCCCGGAAAGGTCAGGATCCTCTCCGACGGATGGAAGGATGAGCTGGTGTTCCTCTTCCTTGGAGTGACGGGCGGCTCGATGTATTTCCTGACCGAGAACACGGCCCTGGCCTACACCCAGGCGGCCAACGTGGCCTTCCTGGTCTGTGTGGCGCCGGTCTTCACGGCGATCTTCACCCTCATCGGCCGCAAGGTCCTCAAGGGCAGGTTCGCCGAAGGCCTTGAGGATGTCCGGCTGGGGTTCCCTCTCGTCGCCGGCACCATCCTGGCCGTCGCCGGCATGGCGATAGTCATCTTCGACGGCTCGAAACTGGAGATCTCTGTGAAAGGCGACCTGCTGTCCATCGGAGCGGCCCTGTGCTGGGCGCTTTACAGCCTGTTCATGGGACAGATGACAAAGGATTACGGAGCCGTTTTCGCCACCAGGAAAGTGTTCTTCTACGGCCTCCTGACCATTATTCCTTTCCTCGGGAACAGCGTTGACTCGTTCTCTCCCGCCGTCCTGGGGCAGCCTGTCGTGTACCTCAATCTGCTATTCCTGGGCCTTGTCGCCTCCCTGGCCTGTTTCATTATTTGGAACCTGGTGATGTCCAAACTCGGAAATGTCACCTCGACCAATTACGTCTATCTCAACCCGTTGTTCACACTGGTCACGGCGGCTCTCATCCTCGGGGAGAGGATGACCCCCATGTCAATCCTGGGTTGCGCGGCTATCCTGGCCGGAGTCATTCTGGCCGGGCGGCGAAAGCCTCGCCCGTCATAGGGTCGGGGGAGTGTAGCCCAAGTCGATCCGCCGGGCGCCTTTCCGGGTCACCTCAAGCAATATGGATTCCATAGGCTCGAAGCGGAGAGTCAGTTCCTCGCTCTTGCCGTGGTGGTTCAAAGTCACCTTGGCCTCGCTCCCGGTGTCCTTGAAAGCGCAGCCGTATTCCATTGGATATGAGACTATTCTGGAGAAAGGATTGGCCAGGAATATGTAAAGGGTCTCCCCGTCCTCCCTGCACCAGAAGTCCGGCAGGTTCTCACCCTCCAGAAGAGGTTTAGCTGTGATGACAGAAGAATCCCCCGCCACGTTGGGAAGGGCGAGCAGTTTGTCCATAAGGCCTTCATAGGCCTCATGCTTGACCCTTCCCGGCTCCTTCGGCCTTCTGGCCACGATCGTGGGCAGGCCGCCCTCGGCGAGCCTGAGGATGGTCTCGAGGGAGGAGAAATCCATGTACTCGACATCGACATAAAGAGCCTTGACCACAGCGTCGCCGCAGCGCAGGCCGTCGGGGCCGTACTCCGCCGTGGAGAGGAAATGGCCGTTGACCCAGATCGGGCACATCCCCTTGAACTGTTCCGGGGTCTGGATGTAGCGGAGCTCATATTCCCCCAGGGCCCAGGGCATCTTGTCTGTGACCTCCTTGGGATAGGCACCTCCCATCCAGGAGTCCTCAAGAGGGATGTACACCGCCAAGTCGCTGTGGGTCCGTCCTTTACGCATGTACCCGGACACTTCCGCCATGTAATCGTTGAACTTGGTGAGATTGTCTCCGGAGAGGCTGTTCTCCTCGTTGGAGCTGACCTGGCAGGTGGTGTAGAACCAGTTGTCGGTCCTCCCCACTTTGTTGAAGGGGAAGCCGTGCCAGATGATCTGGTTGGTTCCGTTTGCGAAGAGGGCGTCGCAGACAAGCTTCAGGTCGGCGATCTGCTCCTCTCCCTGATGGGGGCTCTGGCCGTGCCCGTCCTTGTACCTCAGGCTCGTCCAGCCGTACATGCAGGTGAAGGTCTCGGAAGTGACGGCGTCTTTCCCCGCCAGGGCGGCGGCCGAGGCGGCTATCTTGCTGAAAGAGGGCTCGTAGAGGATAGCCTCTGTCTCGGGGATGTCAACCAGGGTGAAAGCTGTCAGAAGATCGGTCGGGGCTCCTCCGCACTGCGCCCTTGAGAAGGCTCCCACCTCACGCGCGTTCTCGGCGAAAGGCTCGTAGAACTCCCTCATGACATAACCCGAGAGGGTCTTCATGTAGTCGTAACGGACGTCCGAGTTGTTCTCGTCCTTGAGGGTCCGGCTGATCATGAAGGGCTCGATGTCGTAGCCGTGCTCGCTCATGAAGGTCTCGCCGAGGCCCGGGGTCCAGAGATAGTCGGTCTCGACCTCCCAGGAATCCACGAATATTCCTGACTTGCCCCCTTTGTAGGCCTCGCCCAGGCCGGAGTTCATCCTGTCGGCGTAGCGACGGAAGGCGTTCTTGTCCAAGTGGTTTAGGATTCTTGAGACCTTGGGATGATCCCAGGTGTAGGGCCTGACGGCGACCTCCACGGAGTCGAAGTAGGTCCTTGTCTCGTCTCCCTCTGGCAGTAGCACGTCGTTGAAAGGCCACAGTGACCCGTAGGTGAAGTCGCAGCCCAAACCCAGGGAATCGGCCACTTTCTTGGCGTGGACCACAGGCTCGCTCCAGCCTTCGGAGAGGAACTCGGGATGAGGGGTGTCCGGGGAGAGGAACATGGGGTAGATCCACGCGATCTCGACGCCTCCGAACCCGTGGTCCTTGAGCCACACGAGCTGGTCCCTCACGTCATTCTTGTCGATCTCAGACGAAAACCACCACCAGCGGGTGTAGGGTTTGTGGTTGCCGTAGAGCTGTCCCTCGACGCCGTCTCCCGAGGGGCTGGCGCAGGCGGTCATCAAGGCCGCGAGGAAGATTAACGTTATTTTTTTCATATCTGATCGTTATTCTGTAACCAAATATAGTCAGAATTCTTATTTTCGCGTGAGACATGGATGAGAAAGTGGTCATTTTCGACTTGGACGGGACGCTGATCGACACGATCGGCGACCTCGCCGCGGCTGTCGAGCGGGCGCTGGAAGAGGGAGGCTTTCCGGGACACGGCGTCGAGGAATATCGCCGGATGGTAGGTCACGGGATCAGGAATCTTGTGACCCGGGCGCTCCCGGAGGGCGCGTCCGAAGAGACCGTCGATTCGGCCCTGAAAGTGTTCAAGGACTACTACACCACCCACATCGATGTCTATTCCCGCCCCTATCCCGGAATCCATGACCTTCTCAGGGCCCTTTCTGCGGAAGGCATATCTATCGCTGTGGTTTCCAATAAGTTCCAGGAAGGCACGGAGACCCTGATAAGAAGATTCTTCCCTGACATTACCTTCAAGAGGGTGCTGGGGAACGCCCCGGGCCATCCCTTGAAACCCGATCCCGAGGTGGTTTTCCAGGTGGTAGGGCAAGCTGCCCGGGCGGTGATGGTGGGGGACTCCGCCACGGACATAAAGACTGCCCGTAACGCCGGGATTCCGGCGATCGGGGTGTCGTGGGGGTTCCGTCCGAGGGCCGACCTTGAGATCGCCGACGCCGTGGCGGATGACACCGGAGCTTTGAGAGAGTTAATATTCTCGTATATTCACGACAACTAATAATAACACTTATGAAACGAGTAATCCTGCTGGCTTTCGCCATGACGCTTTGCGCCACCGCCCTTCTCGCCCAAGATCTTCCCGACAACGACTGGGCTAATTTCAACCGTTATTCAAAGGTCAACTCGGAAGTCACCGTCCGTCCCCTGGCTGTCCTGATGGGCGACTCCATCACCGACGGCTGGTACAGGGACGACCCTGATTTCTTCAAGGCGAACAATCTTCTCGGCCGCGGCATCAGCGGGCAGGTGACCTCCCACATGGTCGTCCGCTTCCGCAGGGATGTGGTTGACCACCATCCGAAATATGTCGTTATCCTCGCGGGGATCAACGACATAGCCCGCAACAACGGTTACATCTCCCTGGAGAACACCTTCGGCAACATCGTGTCCATGTGCGAGATAGCCAAGGCCAACAAGATCAAGCCGGTGCTCTGCACCCTCGTCCCCTCGGCCTACATCCGCTGGCGTCCCGCTCTGAAGGACACAAAGGAGCAGGTGGCCCGCCTGAACGCGATGATCAAGGAATACGCCAAGGCGAACCACTATAAAGTGGTCGATTACGCCACGGTTCTGGCTGACGAGAAGGGAGAGACCAGGACAGACCTGTCAGGAGACTCCGTCCATCCTAATCTCGCCGGTTACAAGCTCATGGAGGAGGCTCTCCTGAAGGTGATCAAGTAGTGATCCCTTAGCCTCTAACGGATATTCGCTATGCTCATTATGTCGGCGAAGACGCCGGCGGCTGTGACGTCGGCTCCGGCGCCATAGCCTTGAATGAGCATGGGATGCTTCTTGTAGCGCTCCGTGGTCAGGAGGATGATGTTGTTGGAGCCGTCCAGCACATAGAATGAATGCTGGGACGGGATCTCCCGCAATGACACGGAGCATTTCCCGTTGTCGTTCACGGCGACGAGTCTCCATCTCTTGCCCTCCGCCTGGAGCCTCTTCCTGCCGGCCTCGAACTCCGCGTCAAGTCCGGGAAGTTTCTTCCAGAACTCTTCCAGCGAGCAATCGAAGAAGGACGGCGGGATGAACAGGTTGGCCTCGACATCATCCATGCCGATCTCGTACCCGGCCTCTCGGGAGAGGATAACCAACTTGCGGATAACGTCTGTGCCGGAGAGGTCCACCCTCGGGTCCGGCTCAGAGAATCCCTGCTCCTTCGCCATCCTCACGGTCTGGCTGAACGGGATCTCCTCGGAGATGTTGTTGAATATGAAGTTGAGCGTGCCGCTCAGGACGGCCTCCATCTTGAGGATCCTGTCCCCGCTGTTGCGCAGGTCGTTGATGGTCCCGATGATGGGAAGCCCCGCGCCGACATTGGTCTCGAACAGGTACTTGACCCCTCTCTGGCGGGATATGTCCTTGAGTCTCTTATAGTTGGCGAAGTCGGAGGAGGCGGCTATCTTATTGGCGGCCACCACGGATATGCCCCGGCTGAGGAAGCCTTCGTAGAGGGCGGCGATCTCCGAGCTGGCGGTGCAGTCCACGAACACGGAGTTGAACAGGTTCATCCCTATTACCTCGTCCCGAAGCCTGGCTGTGGTGAGGGGGACTCCTTTCTCCAGATCCTCCCGCCAGGTGGTCAGGTCCAGGGAGTCACGGTCGAACAGCCCCTTGACACTCCTCGCGATCCCGACGACGTTGATCTTGAGGTTGTGCTCCTCCATCAGTTTCTCCCTCTGGCTCCGGATCTGGTCGAGGAGGCGTCCGCCGACGGTCCCGATGCCGCAGACGAAAAGATTGAGCTCCTGGTACTGGGACAGGAAGAAGCTGTCGTGGATGACATTGAGCGCTTTGTGGAGCTGTCCCCGGTCCACTATGAAAGAGATGTTCGACTCTGAGGCGTCCTGGGCGAAAGCCTTGACGCTGATCCCGTCCCTGCCGAGGGTGGAGAAGAGCTTCCCGGCTGTTCCGGGGGTGTTTTTCATGTTGTCCCCGATCACGGAGACGGCCGCGAGGCCTTCCTGGATCCTGACAGGGGAGAGCGAGCCGTTGTCGATCTCTCTCGCGAAGGTCCCGTCAAGGACGGTCTTGGCCTTCGCCGCGTCTTTGCGGCTCACGCCGACGGATATTCCTGTCTCGGAGGCTGACTGGCAGACGAGGAAGGCGCTGATCCTCTCAAGCGCCAGGGCGGTGAATATCCTGCAGTTGACTCCCACGACTCCGGCCATGGAGGTTCCTGACAGGGTCACCAGACAGACATCGTCGATCGAGGAGATTCCGCGGATGGCTCTGTCGCCGGCCCCGGCTCCCGATCCCAGGATGGTCGTGCCGTCTCCCGAAGGGTTGAGGAGGTTTCTCACCACGGTCGGGATCCCTTTGGCGTTGACGGGGAACAGGGCGGGGGAATAGATCAGTCCGGCCCCGAAGTTGCAAAGCTCCATCGCCTCCCGGTAGCTCATCTCCTTGATCAGGTAAGCGGTTCTCACCGCCTCGGGATCGGCGGTCATGAAGCCCTCCCTGTCGGTCCAGATCTCAAGGCTGGCGGCGTCGTTGGAGGCCGCGATCAGGCTGGCCAGATAGTCGGCCGCCCCTTTCTCAAGGTCTGTGAGCTCTCCGGGGTCGAGGCCGTCGGGGATGATCCCCGGGACTATCACCCTTCTGGAATGGGGAGTGAGGATCTCCGGATGGCCCGCCAGGCAAGTCTGGGGGGAGGCTGAGACGGATCCGGGGATGGCGGACTGGACCGTCTTCACTTTATCCTGTGGGACGACGATGATGACATCTTCTTCCGTCGCTTCCACCACTGATTTGATTCTCAAGATGTTCCGGTCGTCTCCGAAGAGCCCGGCCCCGAATTTGAGGACTTTCATTTCTGTTTCCGGTTAATAATTCCTATCTTGCCAACAAGAATTCTCATCGCTATGAAGAAATTCCTTTTGAAATTGCTGATGGGCGCCTCACTGACATCTTCAGTCTTCATTTTCCAGGCCTGCTACGGGACTCCGCCCACGGTCTATGACATACCGAGGAACCTTGTCGAAGTCAACCAGGTCGAGGTTGGGATCCCTCAGGATCCCGGGCCCGAGACCGAGACCGCCGGGGAAGAGGAGGACACTCCCGCCCTGGACTAATCCATCGTTTCCTTGATATTGTACTTGTTCCTCTCCTGGGAGTTGCGGGAGATCATCTCGCAGATGAACCCGGCAAGGAAGAGGATGACACCCATCATCACGGCGACGAGCGCCAGGTAGAACAGGGGCTGGTCGGTGACGGCCCTGTAGTAGGTGCCGTGGGACTGGTGGACCAGTTTCGCGACGATGATCCATATTGTCATCACGAAGCCCACGAGGAACATCAGCAGGCCGGAGAAACCGAAGAAGTGCATTGGTTTCTTCCCGAAAACGCTGAGGAACCACAGGGAGAGAAGGTCGAGGAACCCGTTGACAAACCTCTCCATCCCGAATTTGCTCTTCCCGAACTTCCTTTTCTGGTGATGGACGGGTTTCTCGGTGATCTTGTCGTAACCGGCGTTCTTGGCGAGATAGGGAATGTATCTGTGCATCTCGCCGTAGACCTCGATGTCTTTCACGACCTCGTTCCTGTAGGCCTTGAGGCCGCAGTTCATGTCGTGGAGCTTGATGCCGGTGATCATCCTCGCGGTGGCGTTGTACAGTTTCGAGGGTAGGTTCTTGGTCACCTTGTTGTCCTGACGGTGCTGTTTCCATCCCGAGACCACGTCGTAGCCGTCCTCTACAATCATCTTGTACATCCCGGGGATCTCCTCGGGCGAGTCCTGGAGGTCGGCGTCCATGGTCACCACGACCCTACCCTCGGCCTTGGCGAAGCCGTGATAGAGGGCGGCGGACTTGCCGTAGTTGCGGCGGAAGGAGATTCCCTTGATCCTGTCATCGCCCTCGCCCAGGGCCTTGATCCTGGCCCAGGACCCGTCGGTGCTGCCGTCGTCGACGAATATGACCTCGTAATCGTACCCCGCGGCGTCGGTGACGCTCCTTATCCAAGCCAGCAGCTCGCCGAGGGACTCCTCCTCGTTGAATAGGGGGACTATGATGGACAGGTCTTTTTTATATTCCATAGATCTTATTGATTGTCAACGGTTTCTTCCATTTCGGAGAAAGGGTCGTTCGGGGATATGTTCTTGGCGAAGACGATGGAGTAGACCCAACCCCACAGGAAACAGTAGATGAAACCTCCGATGGCCGTGTAATAAGGCATCTTGGGCAGCATCTTCTCGAGGGCGGCCTCGGAGTTGGAATCCAGCATGGAGGCGTAGGTGTCCTTGACCGTGCCCATGATCTCCTCGACGGATCCTGGGGTGAAGACCATGAAATTGACCACGGTGTAGGCCGCGACGATGATCGACGAGAACAGGGCCAGTTTCATCCCGTAGTGTTGCAGCCTGGGGTAATCGATCTCATTGAAGGAGTCGTGGAAACGCTTCATCAGATACCTGAATGTCACGGCGCAGAGGACGAGTTTGCCGGCCCAGGCCAGAAAGTTCGCCACACCGCCGAAGAAGCCGGTGATCTTGCCGCACAGGCCCCCGATGAGTTCCGCCGCTATCGTGACGGCCGCCATGACGAGTCCGGCCAGCGCCGCGTTGTTCCATGACTCGCTCGAAGTGAATTCTTTCTTCATGTCCTTAACTGTATGGAATGTGCAAAAATAGCAAAATAATTCTTATCTTTGCCGACTGTCTAATAAATAGGATCATGATCAACATCACATTTCCTGACGGGAGCGTCAGGGCGTACGAGAAAGGAGTGACAGGTTATGAGATAGCCAGGAGCATCAGCCCCAGGCTGGCCGAGGAGGTCCTGGCGGTCGCTGTGAAGCCCGCCGGCGACACCACGATAGGCAAGGGACAGACTGTCGACCTTAACCGTCCCATCGTCGAGGACTCCTCGATCTTCCTCCTGAAGTGGGAGGATGACGAGGCGAAGAGGGTCTTCTGGCACTCTTCCTCCCATCTGATGGCCGAGGCTCTCGAGGAGCTTTATCCCGGTGTCAAGTTCGGGATCGGCCCCGCCATCGAGAACGGCTTCTACTACGACGTGGATCTCGGGGGACACCAGATCACCGACGCCGATTTCCCGAAGGTCGAGAAGAAGATGCTCGAGCTCGCGAGGGAGAAGCAGGATTTCACAAGGATCGATGTGTCCAAGGCCGAGGCCCTCAAGCATTTCACCGAGAAAGGCGACCAGTACAAGTGCGAGCTCATCAGCGAGCTTGAGGACGGCACCATCACATACTACACCAACGGACGTTTCACCGACCTCTGCCGCGGGCCTCATCTCCGCGACACAGGTGTCATCAAGGCTGTCAAGCTGACTGCCCTCGCCGGGGCCTATTGGCGCGGCGACGAGACCCGCGGCCAGCTGACCAGGATCTACGGCATCACCTTCCCCAAGAAATCGATGCTCGACGAGTACCTCGTGGTCCTCGAGGAGGCCAAGAAGAGGGACCACCGCAAGCTCGGGAAGGAGATGGAGCTGTTCACCTTCTCTTCCCGTGTCGGAATGGGTCTTCCTCTCTGGCTGCCAAGAGGTTCCGTGATGAGGTTCGAGCTCGAGAAGTTCCTTCGCGAGAAGCAGAGGGAATATGGCTACCTCCCTGTCGTGACCCCTCACATCGGGAGCAAGGACCTCTATGTGACCTCCGGCCACTACGCCAAGTACGGCAAGGACTCCTTCCAGCCGATCCACACCCCTCAGGAGGGCGAAGAGTATATGCTTAAGCCCATGAACTGCCCTCACCACTGCGAGATATTCCGCTCCTCTCCCCGCTCCTACAGGGATCTTCCCCTGAGGATGGCCGAGTTCGGGACCGTCTACCGCTACGAGCAGAGCGGTGAGCTGCACGGCCTGACCAGGGTCCGCTCCTTCACCCAGGACGACGCCCACATGTTCGTCACCCCCGACCAGCTCAAGGGCGAGTTCGAGAAGGTCATCGAGCTGATTCTCTATGTCTTCAAGATATTCAAGTTCGACAAGTACACGGCCCAGGTCTCCCTCAGGGACCCGAACAACAAGACCAAGTACATCGGCTCGGACGAGAATTGGGAGAAGGCCGAGAACGCCATCATTGAGGCCGCCGACGAGATGGGTCTCAAGACTGTCGTCGAGTACGGCGAGGCAGCCTTCTACGGCCCCAAGCTCGACTTCATGGTCAAGGACGCCATCGGAAGGAAGTGGCAGCTCGGGACCATCCAGGTCGACTACAACCTGCCCGAGAGGTTCCAGCTCGAGTACACCGCCGCCGACGGCAGCAAGAAGCGTCCGGTCATGATCCACAGGGCTCCTTTCGGCTCGATCGAGAGGTTCACCGCCGTGCTCCTTGAACACACCGGGGGACACCTGCCGCTGTGGCTCAGCCCCGATCAGGTTAAAGTGCTGCCAATCAGCGAGAAATACTCGGATTTTGCGAAAAAAGTTTGCGATTTGCTGAATAATTCCGATATTCGCGCCTCTATAGATGACAGAAACGAGACTCTCGGCAAGAGGATTCGGGAGATTTCGTTGCTGCGCGTCCCTGTGCTGGCTATTGTCGGAGAGAAGGAGGTCGAGAGCGGCGCGGTTTCTGTCAGGTTGGAGGGCGCCGACGCCGGCGTCATGGGTTTGGAAGAGTTTGTGGCGTGGCTCAAGGCCAGGATGGCCGCTGAGCTCGCTTAAGTCGGATTGATAAAAAGAGAGTTTTAAAAGAGTTAATTAGAATAGAATGCCTTACAAGAAACGTTACGGAGGTTCAAGACCGTCCACCGGGTTCAAACCGGCCGGCCCGAGGCCCGCTGCCGGGACTCGCGGGGGACGTACGTTCGTCCGCCAGAAAGCGGATGATGAATTGAACATCAACGAGGAGATTTCCGCTCCTCAGGTCCGTCTTGTCGGCGACAACATCGCCGAGCCTGGCATTTATCCTATCTCCAAGGCTCTCGCGATGGCCGATCAGTTGGAGCTTGACCTGGTCGAGATCAGCTCCAAGGCCGATCCGCCCGTGTGCAAGATCCTTGACTACCAGAAGTACCTCTACCAGCAGAGGAAGAAGGCCAAGGAGATGAAGCAGAACGCCTCCAAGGTCACTGTCAAGGAGATCCGCTTCGGGCCCAACACCGACGAGCACGACTTCCAGTTCAAGCTCAAGCACGCCAAGGAGTTCCTCGAGGAGGGATCCAAGGTCAAGGCCACCATCTTCTTCCGCGGCCGCTCGATCATGTTCGCCGACCAGGGAGAGAAACAGCTCCTGAGGTTCGCCGTGGAGCTAGAGGAATTCGGGAGGGCCGAGAACATGCCGTCCCTCGAGGGCAAGAGGATGACCATGATGATAGCCCCCGTGAAGAAAAAATGAGATTAACCGCCGTGAGCGCGGGTAACGATAATTAACAGTTT
This sequence comes from Bacteroidales bacterium, assembly GCA_017429765.1. Classification (GTDB taxonomy): domain Bacteria; phylum Bacteroidota; class Bacteroidia; order Bacteroidales; family UBA932; genus Cryptobacteroides. Next base: position 31,463 of record JAFROJ010000003.1, read on the forward strand.
AATATTAACAACAATGCCAAAGCTTAAGACCGTCTCCGGTGCCAAAAAGCGTTTCGCGCTTACCGGAACAGGAAAGATCAAGAGGAAGCACGCTTATCACAGCCACATCCTCACCAAGAAGACCAAGAAACGCAAGAGAAATCTTGACCATTTCGCTCTCGTCGAGAAGGACGACCTCGGAAGGGTAAAGGAAATGTTGGTCCTGTAGTTTTTTAATGTTTAACTCGGAAAGCAGCCGTAAAGAATCGCCGCAGGGCGGTCGCTGCCTCCGGAAAAAGATCAGATTATGCCAAGATCAGTCAATTCTGTAGCCTCCAGGGCTCGCCGCAAGAAGATTCTCAAGAGAACCCGCGGAAATTTCCTCTCCAGAAAGAATGTCTGGACCGTAGCGAAGAACACCTATGAGAAAGGTTTGACATACGCTTACCGCGACCGTAAGAACAAGAAGCGCGACTTCCGCGCCCTTTGGATCCAGAGGATCAACGCCGCCGCGCGCCAGTACGGGATCACCTATTCCCAGTTCATGGGCAAGCTCGCCAAGCAGAACATCGGCCTGAACCGCAAGGTCCTCGCCGACCTCGCCATGAACAACCCCCAGGCGTTCGAGGCCATCGTCAATTCCGTCAAGTAGTTATCATTAATAGTCCCTGGAAGTGAGTTTGAAGTCGCTATACAACAACAAGTGGGTCAGAATGTTTTTCTGGGCCATATTGTACACGTTGTGGGTGGCGTGGCTCGGGAACTGGTGGTGGATCCTCGGCCTTGTGGTCATCTTCGACCTCCACATCACCCGCAAGGTGAAGTGGTTGTTCTGGAAGAAGGAGTACAAGGAGGGGGAGAAGCGTAACGTGTGGCTGGACTGGCTCGACGCCATCATATTCGCCACCGTGGTCGTGACATTCATCAACATTTTCTTCTTCCAGGCGTTCAAGATCCCTTCGTCTTCGATGGAGAGCTCCCTCTACACGGGAGACCATCTTTTCGTCAGCAAGCTCGCTTACGGGCCCAAGATCCCCCAGACGCCGCTCACGATACCCTTCACACATAATGTCATATTCGGGAAGGAGTCGTACTCGACTCTCATCCAGAACGACTATCGCCGCCTGAAGGGCCGCGGGACTGTCCAGAGGGGGGATTATGTGGTGTTCAACTTTCCTCACGGGGACACGGTGCTCACCCGTTTCCCCTCGGAAGACTACTACGCCTGGGTCCGCAACGCCGGCAGGAGTTACACGATCGCTAACGGAGGACCTCTTAAGGTACGTCCCATGGACAAGGAAGACCACTATGTCAAGAGATGCGTCGCCATCGCCGGCGACACTCTCTCGGTGCGCGACGGCCTTGTGTGGATCAACGGTACCCAGCAAGAGGTCTATCCGGGCGTGCAGTTGACCTACAAGGTCGTGACCAACGGCCAGAGGATCAATTCCCGCTCCATCGAGAAGCTCGGGCTCAACACGGCCGAGCTCGTGTACGACTCCAACCTGCCCGGTTACCCCGCCATGCCTCTCACTTCGGCCATGCTGGAGGAGGTCAAGGGCTATTCCGCGGTCGTCAGTGTCGAGCCCGATCTCGACGTCTATCCGCCGGACTATCCCGACTCCTACCTTAGCATATTCCCTTTCACCGAGGGATCGAAGTGGACGAGGGACAATTTCGGCCCTCTGTGGATCCCCTCGAAGGGGGCCACGGTGAGCCTGGATTTGTCCAACCTCCCGTTCTATGAGAGGGTTATCACCTCGTACGAGGGGCATAGGTTGAGGGTGGAGCCTGACGGGAGGATATTCATCGACGACCAGGAGACTTCAAGCTACACATTCGCCCAGGACTATTACTTCATGATGGGGGACAACAGGCATAACTCCTTGGATTCCAGGTACTGGGGCTTCGTGCCCGAGGACCATGTGGTCGGGAGGCCCTCGATTATCTGGCTGTCCACCGACGCCAATAAGAGATTCCCCCATAACATCAGGTGGCGCAGATTCCTCAAAATTGTCGGCAATTAGGGTAGAGCTATTGCGATTTTGGATTTTTTGAACGAAATTCGCGCCTCCAAATTATTTTGAATCAATAAAAAAGTTAGATATCATGGCAAAAGTTTGTCAAATCACAGGACGGAAGAGGATGATCGGCTGCAATGTCGCTCATTCGAAGCTTCATACCAAGCGCGACTTCTCCCTCAACCTCAAGACCAAGAAGTTCTGGTCCGAGGAGGAGCAGAGGTTCGTCACTCTCAAAGTATCCACCAAGGGCATGAGGACCATCGAGAAGAAGGGTCTTGACGCCGCCCTTAAGGAGGCTCAGGAAAAAGGATTTGTCGGCCTTGTTTAAAAATCGTTGAATTATGGCAAAGAAAACCAAAGACGCGAGAGTGCAGGTCATACTCGAGTGCACTGAGCAGAAGTCGAGCGGGGTCCCCGGGATCTCCAGGTACGTCACCACCAAGAACAAGAAGAACACTCCCGAACGTTTGGAGCGCAAGAAGTACAATCCTTACCTCCACAAGGTCACTGTCCACCGCGAAATCAAATAAGGAGATTAAGTTATGGCAAAGAAAGCAGTCGCTACATTCGCCGCGAAGGCCGGCGCCAAGAGCATGGTGAAATGCATCCGCATGGACAAGTCCCCCAAGACGGGAGCTTATTTCTTCACCGAGCAGCTCGTCGAGGCTGAGAAGACCAAGGAATTCTTCGAGGGAAAGAAATAATTCTCTTCGGAAAAGATACTTTCGGGCGGGCGCCAAGAGGCGTCCGCCTTTTTTATTTAACCCGAATTCGCGTATATTTGTAGGTTAATACACAAAGTGTCATGGGACTGTTTGACAAAGGCGTGCAAAAGACGAAAGAAGGCTTTTTCCAGAGGCTTTCGAGGGCCGTGGCCGGCAAGTCCAGGGTGGACGACGACATCCTCGACGCCATCGAGGAGGCCCTGGTGGCGTCCGACATGGGCGTGGACACGACCCTGAAGATCGTGGACAGCCTTGAGGAGAGGGTCGGCAGGGACAAGTACATGTCCATGGACGAGCTCGTCGGGATGCTTCGTGACGAGATCGGGAAAATGCTGGACGTTGACGGCGAGGAGGCTCCCTCCGAGCCTTTCGACCTGAGTCGGAAGCCCTTGGTCGTGATGGTCGTCGGTGTCAACGGGGTGGGGAAGACCACCACCATCGGCAAGCTGGCCGCCAGGTACAAGGCCATGGGCAAGAAAGTCGTCATAGGGGCCGCCGACACCTTCAGGGCCGCCGCCGTCGACCAGCTCGTGATCTGGTCCGAGAGGGCCGGGGTGGAGATCGTCAAGCAGGGCATGGGCGCTGACCCGGCCTCCGTGGCTTACGACACTGTCAAGTCGGCTGTCGCCCGTGGGGCCGACATGGTCCTGATCGACACCGCCGGCAGGCTCCATAACAGGGTGGACCTGATGAACGAGCTGACTAAGATCCGCAACGTGACCCGCAAGGTCATCCCCGACGCCCCTCACGAGGTCTTGCTCGTCCTCGACGCCTCCACCGGCCAGAACGCCTACCAGCAGGCCAAGGAGTTCTCAAGGGCGACCGACATCACCTCCCTCGCGGTCACCAAACTGGACGGGACCGCCAAGGGCGGGGTCGTGATAGGAATAGTCGACCAGCTCAAGGTTCCCGTGAAGTTCATCGGGATCGGAGAGGGGGTCGATGACCTTAAAGTGTTCGACAAAAAGGAGTTCGTGAACGCCTTATTCTCAAAGGAAGATATTGATAAATAAATAATTATGAAGCTCTCTTACAATTGGCTGAAAGATTATCTCGAATTTGACTTGACACCGGCCCAGGTGGCCGACGCCATGACCGACATCGGCATCGAGGTCGATTCCCTCGAGGAACAGGAGGAGATTCCCGGTGGTTTGGCCGGGGTCGTGGTGGCCGAGGTTCTCGAGTGCGAGCCGCACCCGGACTCCGACCATCTCCATGTCACCAAGGTGGACGACGGCTCCGGTGAGCCGGTGACCGTGGTCTGCGGCGCCCCCAACGTCGCGGCCGGCCAGAAAGTCCTTTTCGCCAGGATCGGGACGGTCCTTCCCGGGGACTTCAAGATCAAGAAGTCCAAGATCCGCGGGGTCGAGTCCTTCGGAATGATCTGCGCCGCTGACGAGCTCGGGATAGGCGAGGACCACTCCGGGATCATGGTCCTGCCCGCCGAGGCCGTTGTCGGCACTCCCGCCAAGGAATATCTCCACCTCAAGACCGAGGCCGTCATCGAATATGAGATCACCGCCAACAGGGTGGACGCCTCGTCGCACATCGGTGTGGCCCGCGACCTGTTCGCCTGGATGGCCTTGAACAATATTCCCTGCTCTTTCAAGTACCCTTCTGTCGATGCCTGGAAGGAAGGCGAAGGGAATGCTGTTCCCATCGAGGTCCAGGATCCCTCGGCCGCTCCCCGCTATTGCGGGATCACGGTCAAGGGGGTCAAGGTCGGGCCTTCCCCGGAATGGCTGCGCCAGAGGTTGACCGCCATCGGGCTCAGGCCCATCGACAATGTGGTCGATGTCTCCAACTTCATCCTATGGGAGCTCGGCCAGCCCCTGCACACCTTCGACGCCGACAAGATCACCGGCGGGAAGGTGATAGTCAGGAGAGCGGCCGAGGGCGAGAAGATCGTCACCCTGGACGAGCAGGAGAGGAAGCTTTCCGCCGAGGACATCGTCATCGCCGACTCCGAGGGTCCCATGTGCATAGCGGGCGTGTTCGGAGGCGTTGATTCCGGTGTGACCGAGTCGACGACGAGCGTGTTCATCGAGAGCGCCTATTTCGACCCGGGCTCCGTCCGTAAGACCTCCAAGAGGCACACCCTTCAGACCGACGCATCGTTCCGTTTCGAGAGAGGCTGCGATCCGGGAATAACCGAATACGCCTGCAAACGCGCCGCCCTCCTCATCCGGGAGGTCGCCGGCGGCGAGATTGTCGGGGGAATGGAGGAGTTCTATCCCGAGAAGATAGCCAGGAAGGTGATCGATCTTGACTACGACAGGATCGAGGCTTTCATCGGCAAGAAGATAGGCCACGACACCATCGAGAGGATCCTGACCCTCCTGAGCTACGAGTTCGTCGAGAAGAGGCCCGGAGGCGCGACTGTCGCCGCCCCTTCCTACATGGTCGATGTGGAGAGGGAGTGCGATGTCGTCGAGGAGATCCTCAGGATCTACGGCTACAACCAGATCGATCTCCCCAAGCACATGAAGATGTCCGTCAACGCCACCCCGTCCCCCGAGCCGGAGGCTGTCCGCAACGGCATCTCCAACTTCCTGGCCGCCAACGGCTTCGTCGAGATAATGAACAACTCCCTGACGAAAGCGGCTTATTACAAGGGACTTACCACCTTCCCTGAGGAGAAGTGCGCCACCATAGTCAACCCCCTGAGCTCCGACCTGAACGTCATGCGTCAGACTCTCTTGTTCGGAGGCCTTGAGGTCATCGCCTACAACATCAACCGCCAGATCCCCTCGATGAGGCTCTTCGAGTACGGCTCGGTCTACAGCAAGGATCCCTCGGGAGACGGCAAGACCCTGGCGTCCTATAACGAGGGCCAGATGTTCTCCATTCTCATCACCGGCTCCGCCGGGAAGTCCTGGAATGTCCAGCCCGGCAAGAGCTCCTTCTTCGAGCTCAAGGGCTATGTGGATCTTCTGCTCAAGCGTTTCGGGACCGACCTTCTCCAGATGGAGACCGCCCCCGCCCCGGCCGATCTGTTCAGCGAGGGAGTCGCTTACTCTCTCCCCGGGACTCATCTCCCCCTGGCCGTCATCGGTGTGATCCAGCCCGCCCTCGCCAGGAAGTTCGATGTCAAGCAGCCTGTGTTCGCGGCGGAGATCAGCTGGGAGACCCTTTTCAAGATCGTCAAGAGGGACAAGGTCTCCTTCAAGGAGCTTCCCAAGTTCCCCGAGGTCCGCAGGGATCTCGCCCTCCTGCTCGACGAGGGAGTGAGTTTCGCCGACCTTCACCGCGCCTCCTTCAAAGTGGCCAAAAAGCTGCTCAGGAGCGTGACTCTTTTCGATGTCTACAGGGGCGACAAGATTCCAGCCGGGAAGAAGCAGTACGCCCTTGGCTTCACCCTTCAGGACGCCGCCAAAACCCTTACCGACGCCGATGTGGAGAAGATCATGGACAGGCTCCTCGCGACCTTCAAGAACGACTTCGGCGCCGCTTTGAGATAGGAATATGGGAAGGGCTCTCAAGGGAATGTCTTTGGCGGCGGCCATCCTGGCCGTCGTCGTGTCATGCTCCAGGTCGCCGGTGGTCATCCCGCGCGGCGACATGGAGATGATCTACCGCGACATGTTCCTGGCCGACGAGTGGCTCAACGAGAGCTCTGACAGGCGGAGCAAAGCCGACACAACCTGGTTCTACGAGCCGATATTCGAGAAATACGGCTACACTGTCGAGGACTACAGGTTCAGTGTCGATCACTATCTCTCGGACCCGAAGCGTTACGCCGAGATGCTCGGCAGGGTCGGGGAGAGCCTCGAGAGTGAGGCGAACGCTATCCGGAAGGAAATCGAGCTCCAGCAGAAGCTCAAGTTCAGGGCCGACTCCATAGCCCTTCTCTTGTTGAGGTTCTCTGTCAAGGATTTCCCGAGCTACATCGATCTTTTCAAGGTCGACTCGATGACCGACACCATTGACTTCAGGCGGAATGGCAGGGGGGCTTATCACCCTGTGCCTGTCGTGGAGGACACTGTTTTCCACGGTCCAGCCTTGATTGTCAGGGACACGACAACCCTGGCGCCGGAGACCCCGGAGCCCGAACATAAACCTATCCCATGGCGAGAATAGCCGCTGAATATCTTTACACCCTCGACAGCCCCGAGCCTATCAGGAACGGGTACGTGGAGTGTGACCGGGAGGGGACCGTGACAGCCCTCGGTGAGTGCGCCGACCCTTCGGCTGAAGAGATATTCCTTGAGGGGGCCCTCGCTCCCGGTTTTGTCAACACCCACTGCCATGTGGAGCTCTCTTATCTATGGAAGAAGTTCCGCAAGGGTTCCGGCATGGCGGGCTTCATCGACCAGATCAACGCCCTTCGCGACACCACTCCTCTCGCGGAGAAGGTCGCCGACATCCGTAAGTGGATGGATGTCATGTGGGAAAGGGGAGTCTCCGCGATGGCCGACATCAGCAACTGTGACGATTCTTTCGCGGTCAAGCGGGAGTCCCCGATGTACACCAGGACCTTCCTTGAGGTCTTCGGCACCGAGCCGGAGGACTGCCCAGCCGTGATGGAGGGGGTCCTGGCTCTCAAGAGGAAGGCCGAGAGCCTCGGCCTGGACGCCACTCCCACGCCTCACGCCTGCTACACCATGAGCCCTGAGCTTCTGACCGCCGTGTCGGCCGAGGGACTCAAGACAGGCTTCCTCTCGTTCCATTCGGAGGAGAGCCAGGAGGAGGAGGACATGATAAGGTTCGGCCGCGGGGCGATGTGGGATAACAGGAAAGCCGCCGGGATGAGCGTCCCTCCGGTCACGGGAGGCTCCTCACTCCGGTATTTCATAGACCGGCTTCAGAAGGCCCACCCCGCTCCTTTCGAGGAGAGGATCCTTCTTGTCCATGAGGTTTGCATGGATCAGGAGGGAATAGACGAGGTTAAGAGAGTGATGAGCCGCCCGTTCGTGGCCCTTTGCCCTTGCTCCAACATATTCATACACAATGCCCTTCCCCCTGTTGACCTGATGCGCCGGAACTCCCTGAGGCTGACGGTCGGGACGGACTCCCTGTCCAGCAACGACGACCTTGACATCGTCCGGGAGCTCTACTGCCTGCAAGGACATGTCGAGGGGCTATCGCTCGGGGAACTCCTGACCTGGGCTTGCCGCAACGGGGCTGAGTTCCTTGGGAAAGAGGCCGAGCTCGGTTCGATAGGGATCGGGCAGAGACCCGGGATAGTTTTTATTGACAACCTTGACGCCGAAGGCCGTCTTACCGCCGGAAGCTGTTCATACAGACTGGTTTAGGCCTATGATGAGAGAAGAGATAGTCTTTGGGCCCATCCACTCGAGAAGGCTGGGATCATCCTTGGGGATCAACGTTCTCCCCGAGCGTGGCAAGATCTGCAATTTCGATTGCGTCTACTGCGAGTGCGGCTGGAACAAGGACGGCAGGGGGGACACAAGGCTTCCTTCGGCCGGCCAGCTTAGGGCCCGCCTCGAGGCGAAGCTTATCGAGTGCCGCGACAACGGTATTCCCGTGGACTCCATCACATTCTCAGGCGACGGCGAGCCGACCATCAACCCCGAATTCCCGGAGATGGTGGACATCAGCCTGGAACTCAGGGACATGTACTATCCCCAGGCGGTTGTCTCGGTGCTATCGAACGCCACGATGATCGGCAGGAAGGAAGTCTTTGAGGCCCTGAGGAAGGTGGACAACCCCATCCTGAAACTCGACGCTCCCACGGACGAGCTCGTGAGGAAGATAAACCAGCCCCAGGGTGATTACCATGTGGCCGATGTGGTGGAGAACCTGAAGAGGTTCGAGGGGACTTTCACATTGCAGACCATGTTCCTTCGCTTCGGGGATTTCGACTCCTCCTCGCCCGAGGTTCTCGAGGGCTGGATGAATATAGTGAGGGAGGTCAAGCCCAGGGAGATCATGGTCTACACCTTGGACCGCGAGGCTCCGGCCGAGGGGCTCCAGAAAATCTCCGCCGAGGAGATGGAGGCGTTGACAAGGCCGCTGGCCGAGGAGGGATTCAAAATCCAAGTGAGGGGATAAATGATTGACAATTAATATTCTATTAATATGGATTCGACATTCGCCAAGTACGGGTATTCTCCTGATGTTGAGAAGATCGCGAAAAGACTGGACGCTATCGCCGCCAACATCGACAGCGTGACCACTCCCAAGATCCTGATGGATTGCATGGCCCTCATGGACCTCACTACCCTTCGTACGGAGGACACTCCCGCCTCGGTCGCCAAGCTTGTCGGCAAGGTGAACTCGTTCAAGGGGGATTATCCCGACTATCCTCTTCCCGCCTCGGTGTGTGTGTTCTCCAATTTCGCCTCGCTGGTGAGAGACTCCCTGGCTGACAGGAGCGTCCATGTGACAGCGGTCTCGGGGTGTTTCCCGACCTCCCAGAGCTTTATCGAGGTCAAGGTCAAGGAATGCGAGATGGCGGTTCTCTCCGGCGCGGATGAGATCGACATCGTGCTTGCTCTCAACTCTTTCATGGCCAAGGACTTCGTGTCCGCAAGGTCAGAGATCCGGGCGATGAGGGAGGCTGTGGATTCCACCGCCGCCAGGCTCGGGAGGAAGGTGGTCCTGAAGGTCATCCTCGAGACAGGCCTTCTCGTGACTCCCCAGAGGATCGCCGAGGCCTCATTCCTGGCGATGGAGGAGGGTGCGGATTTCATCAAGACATCCACGGGCAAGGTGAGTGTCAACGCCACTCCTGTCGCCGCCTATGTCATGTGCGAGTGCATAAAGGCGTTCTATTCGTCCACGGGCCGGAAAGTCGGGTTCAAGGCCGCGGGAGGCATCTCGACTGCCAAGGACGCCGTGTGCTACTATTCGATAGTCAAGACTGTGCTCGGTGAGGAGTGGCTGGACAAGAGTCTCTTCCGCTTCGGGGTCAGCCGTCTCGCCAACTCGCTCATGTCCGCCGTCAGGGGCGAGACCGTGACATATTTCTAGGGTTTTTTCGGAAAAAATTCCCTTTTTCCATTAAGGAAAACCTTATTGCAACGCCGCCCAGCGGCGTTTTTTTGTTTTATCCGTTGAATATTTCATCCAACGGATAAGCTCCCGTACCTTTGCCCCGTAACTAAACTTAAACAATTATGAAATGGTTTTTTAAACTGATGCTGCCGGCGCTCGTCCTCGCGTCTTGCGCCGACAAGGAGGGATCTCCCCTCGCTGTTGATCCTTTGGAAACGGGTGAAAGACCCGAGGTTGTGTCTCACGGGATGATCGAGCTGGGCGATGAGCTCGACAACCCTTATTCAGTGACGAACATGTCGGCGGCTCTCGCCGGCGTTTACCCGACCAGGGCAGCGGTCGAGTTGGCTCCTACCGATCTCTATGTCAGGTTCCTGCCCGGAACCGCCGACGATTTCGACCGCCTTCAGGGCCTCGGGGTCGAGTTGTTCGACTATCCTCTCGACCGCGAGATTCTCACCGACGGGGACTACTATCACGACCCGACGATTCCCGCCGGGGAGATCTCCTGGCAGTACTCGGTGGTTCCCGCTGGCTTCGAGTTCCCTGAGGGCATCCGCCACGAGGTGCTGGAGAATTGCTTTATCCCCGATGACGAAGTCCCGACCAAGGGTCTTGAGGACGTGGACTGGGACGCCGTGGAAAGGAGGTCATTCGAGGCCACGGGGAATGGAGCCATGCTCCCCGCCCTGACGAGGGCGAAGACCAAATCCAAGCCCTCGGGAAGGATCACGATCGTGGACGACAAGCTCGGGAAGGCTGTTGGTGTCGCCGGGGTGAAGATGGTCGCCAATGTGTTCGTGAAGGTGTCCACGACCTACACTGACGTCCAGGGTAACTATTCATTCCCCGCCAAGTTCTCCGCCAAGCCCAAGTACAGCATCTGCTTCCAGAACAAGCTCGGTTTCACGATCGGGATGAACCTGGTGCTGGTGCCGGCGTCTGTCTCGACGATCGGCAAGGACGATCCGGAGGGAGTCGATGTCACGATCAACAGCAACTCGGACAACGTCCTTTTCCGCAGGTGTGTGGTCAACAACGCCGCCTATGACTATTTCCAGGCCTGCTCGACCAAAGGGATAACCGCCCCTCCCAGGAACCTGCGTTTCTGGATCCTGAACAGTCTCCGGCCGTCAAGCGCCCTCATGATGCATCAGGGAGCGATCATCGACACGAAACTTGTCGGCAACTTCCTCGATGTCTACAGGATCTTGATCCAGGTTTTTGTCCCGGACATCACGATAGGGTCCAAAGACAAGAACGGCAAGTACGCCGATCTGTACTCCACCGCGATACATGAGCTGGCCCACGCCTCCCACTTCTCCGTGGTGAAGAAAGACTATTGGAACACCCTCGCGACCTATGTGCTGTCCTCCTACATCCTGACCGGCTCTTGCTACGGATCCGACTCCAGGGAGAACTCGGGCTACTGCGCGGTGGCCGAGATGTGGGCGTACTATGTCGGGAACAAGTTCTACAAGGACCGTTACGGGGCCAATCTCAACCATGGCTATGGCCTGTGGTTCCATCCGGAGATCCTTATGTCCCTGGACGAGGGCGGAATCAGCATGGCGCAGATTTTCTCGGCCCTGACACCGTCAGTCACCGATTCCGAGGCGTTCAAGGACGAGTTGATCAGCGTTAATCCATCCAAGAAGTCGCTGATCGAGTCGTCGTTCAGGAGAAACACAAGATAGACCGTGCCATCCGCGCTTTTTATTTGCGATTTCGAGAACAATTCGTATCTTTGCAGTCCACTTGAAAGGCGCGGGTGGCGAAATGGTAGACGCGCTAGTTTCAGGAGCTAGTGTCAATTGCGACGTGTGAGTTCGACTCTCATCCCGCGCACATGTAACCGGTCTCAGGACATTTCTGAGGCCGGTTATCTTTTATTATACTAGTTGTCTGAGAAAAACTAAGCTATCGGTAAAACATAAGGCTTGTTATGAGATGTTTGTTGTGTTGTATTTGTGTCCTTGCTGTTGTGTCCTGTGAATCCACCCATCAGAGTCGCCCCTGCTTTGAGGTCAAGAGAGCATTGGGAAAAGAAACCAGTCTCTTCAGTCTCTGCTCTGATGTCTCGATCACTCCTCTTGACAATATACAGAACACCAATATCGCGATGGACAATCTGCTACTGGAGGTATCGAATCAGTATTTTTATTTGCTGGACCGGTCCAATAATCAGGTTGCGGTGTATGATAAGAACGGGGCATATGTCTCATTGATCAAACCATCTGACACGGTTATCGATATATCCTCATATGAGGATAAATATCTTGACCTCTTGATTGGTGGAGGGGCGCTTGAATATTCCGCTGACGGGTCCTCGTTGCTTCATGAATTCTCTTTCCGGGATTGCGGCATAGAGTTGCGAAGCCTGGCTAGAAGGGACGACAATGTTCTTGTGCTAACCGGAACGTCATCCGGGAAGGCCTATGATTGCGAGTTCTTCATCGATCGGAATTCATACATTGAGATGGAGAGTCCTGTCGCTGATGAAGAAGATTATTTCTCCGGAAGGTTTTTCCGATGTGAGGGCACCACATATTTCTATTGCTCCTCAGACGGAGAGGTAAGTCACTATACTAATGATGATTTTATTTGGACAGCCCATAAATGGCAATTCAAGGAAACGGTGTCTTCATTCTCAAACGTCCAGAAGACCAGTACCAATTATTATCTCCAATTCACATTTGACGGAGATAAGAATGTGCTCGTGTTCGACGAGTCTTCTGGGAAGTATCTTGTAGTACAGAAAACTAAGGAGGGAGTCATCTTCCCTTTGGGGGTTATACATGGAAACACCAACTACTATTGCTGTCGGTCCGATCAGTTGTATGCTCTTCTGAGTCCGGATTATCTTGACGAGGAAGGGAAAACTAAATACCAAGAGAGCATCGTGAAAGAGTCTAATGTGATTATCAGTTACTCTTTGCGTTGAAGCAGGCTTTTCCCGGTCAGATAAAGCGTTTGTTCTGCCTCGTTATACCATTTTCTGCACTAATTCCGCATATATGATGCAGAAAAGAAATCTATGAGGCAGAATCTCACATTATTATGAGAACTACGGCGCATAGTATCTGACATGGAAATAGACCTGTGATGACGAGTACATCTACGCGCTCTATTGTGGAGGTGGTAATGAGTCACTTAACTATCCCGAGTCGTCTTATATTTTCATCTTTGACTGGGATTGCAAGCTGGTCGGCAAGGTCAGAGTGGTTGGGGCATTCAAGCCAGGAATAGGGGCCAGGATATACACCCGTTATGATTTCTCCGGCTAGTTGGTAGGGTCCTTTAGTTTTTGTTTAACTTGAATAACCGAAAATGGATGTCGGAAGTATCATAAATGACTGGCTTGTTGGGCAAGACATTCCGGTAAGAGCTTTCGCTAAAATGATTCCGTGTATCCGTGAGAGCGCGTATAGGATCTTACGGAAACGTCATATTGACACCGACCTGCTTCTAAGAATATCGATTGTCTTACAGCACGATTTCTTCGCCGACTGTAGTAAAAGTATCCAGATTGGGCACAATGTGGCGGAAGCTGATACAGAATAAAAGTCTCCGTTGTGCTATCAATTATCCCAATAATAATCACTATACTTGTCTTGCCAAACTGTTTTAGTATGAATAGACAACACTTTTCCGCGAGAGGACAGAGATATTCTTCTATCCTTTTATTCCTGTTTCTTGCCGTGGCTTGTCACAACGGCCGGAAAGCAGACGAAGACACGAAAGTGATTGATTTTGGGGACGGTACCAAGTCCGAGGCGATCCAGAATCACATTTCGAAGGTCACCTATCTTCCTCTGGAGACTAATGACAGCTCCATGTTCGCGACCGTCGGCAAGATGCTTTTCCGCGACGGGATGATTTATGTCGGAGATTTTATCAGCGGGAAGATATGTGTCTTTGATTCACAAGGCAAAAGCGTCCTGGTTTTGAATTCCAGAGGCCGTGGTTCTGGGGAGTATGTGACGATAAACAGTTTCACGGTGGATGACACCTGCATTGATGTCATGGACCTGACTCAACTGAAATTACTTAAATATGACAAGAGATCAGGACGTTTCGTCGAGAGTCTGGACCTGACTGTTTTCGCTTATGATATAGAAGCTCTCGGGAACGGGGACTTCATCTTCTGTTATGCTCCTCTACCGGGCGTCAGGGTACTGCCGATCCAGCAATCCGAGCATAGGATCTTTATCACGGATTCGAAACTGAACGTCAAAGATAGGATGGTTGAATACAATAGCGAAAAATATGACCTTTTCAGAGGGCTACGCTTGTTTTCGACGAGTGATGACAGGCTATCCCTGCTCTCTTTTCAAGACAACGGGTATTATGTCTTTGACAAAGAGGATGGCCGGTTACTCGAGAAAGTCCATATCGCCTTCTCAAACCCTATCCCGGAGGTCTCGAAGTACGACGTGTCCGCGTTGAATGGTGGCTATTCCTACATAGTCTCCTCCCCCTTCTTCTGTGGAGACTATGCCTCGTTCATGACTAAAGTCGGGGATGGCGGCGGTGATTATGAATATGACTTCTCGAGAGCTAAGCTTCTTTTCAATTCGCCACAAGTGAAAGGGACTTTTTTCTTCAATATTGCAGGGAGTCACAACGGTGCTTTTGTGGGATTAATCACAAACTGGAGCGCCACTTATGACAGGCTTCTGGAAAACGGTTTCCAAAAAGCCGATCCTGCTTCTGAGGCCGCCATCCGGAATGATGACCCGGTGCTGATTTTTTACACACTCAAATAGGGCTGATAGCATGTTTAGCTCCATGAAATATCTAGTTTTTGTCATCATTTCCGTTTTCATTATCAGCTGCGGTTTTGATAAAACAGATCAAACCCATGTGATAAAAGGGTATGACAGCGCTCAGAATGAAGCTGTTCCTCATTTTCAGGCCAGATTCGCGCGTCTCTCGGATGATGTTCCCATTAAGCAGATTCACAATGTCTATATCGTGAAGGGGCAACTTGTCGTCGCGACAAGTACTGGGGTTTTCTGTTATGACATGGAGGGGAACTTCATAAGAGAGATATCCCATAAAGGCAGGGCCTCGAATGAATGGATAACAGTAGGGCCTTTGATTGTCGATGAGACTAATGGTAACCTGGAAATATTTGATACATCGTCAGATAAAGTATTACGATTCTCTTTGGATGGTAGCTTTCTCGGTTCCTCTAATTTGCCGGAAAGACTCTTCACTGTTTACCAGGCGGAATCTTTACCGGATGGAAGGACAGTTTTCACTCATGGCCTGATCAATGATTCCGGAGTCCTTTATTCAATCGAGGACTCTACATATGCGGTCGAGTCCTCGTTTCGGACTTATCTGTCAACAGATGGAGCCTGCGAGAGGATCGGGAAGCATCCACTCTCAGTTCACGACGGAGACATTAAAGCCGTTTTCCCTTTTGATAACCATATTTACTCACTGAGAGACAATAAGTTATATCCTTGCTATACAATTGAAACCGAAAAAAGGACGCTCTCTCGAAAGGGATTGAGGGAAATCGATAAATTCTCATTCAATGAATATATCACACAAAGTGAGAATGGGTATTTTGTGGGGCCGAACAATATATTTGAGACGTCGACACATATTCTTCTATCCTTTTTTGACATCTCCTACATTCTAATCGATAAGGGTTCGGGAGAGACTCTGTGCTTCAGTCCCAAAGTGGGGAGTCAACTTGACAGGATTGCCCCGATCGGGATAGTTAATACCTCCTCTGATTATTTTGTCGGAGTTATTGATGTGTTAAAAGCCAAATCCCTGGCTGAACAAATGCCTGATGATTGTGACGGCGATGTCTTGTTGAAAATCAAAGAGATAGCATCAGCTCCGATTACCTCGAATCCTTATGTGGTCTTGTATCAGTTTTAGCGAATGATATAGGAAGACGCGAAATGTAAAGCGTTTTCTTTATATTTACATGTTCAAGATAACGTACGGAGCATATGAAGATAACAAACGTTTCAGGTTTCAGATCTAACATGAGACGGTATCTTGACGCCGTCATTTTCGATTCGGACAGCGTTATCATCAACCGTGGCAACACAGGGGCTGTGCTCATCTCGCTGGAAGAGTATAATTCCATTAAAGGGACGGAAGCCATCCTCGCGTCAGAGAAGATGACACATGCCATCAAAACCGGATTGAAGGATATCGCTCAAGGCGAAGTTGAAGAAGTGGACATCGACGAGCTATGAGACTGCTGTGGACATATAGCGCCAACCTGCCGCCGGAGAAAACGAAGGCCATGTACGCCATCCATTGGGATATAGGACAGTCATGGCGGTAATCATATTACCAACCTTATTATTCGCGGTTAGCCTTATTTTCGAGGATTATTGTTCTGTCAATTAGAATCTTAGATGAGTTCGTTGTAGTATGAAAAAGTTATCATCGCTTCTTGTCCCGGTTGTTGTGTTCCTGATTTTCTATTCTTACAATCTGACTGTCACTTGGCCTTTGTAAGCATGATTATCGGGTTCGAATCCTCTTTTATTCCTTGTATGCCGTGATTCTTGAAAAAGGCGAAGGCCTTTCGTGAATCCTCTAAGGTAATGTCTTTATGGTAGGTGTAATTGAGGGTGGCCGGATCAAACACGTCTATCAGCATGTCTCCATATTGCCAACGAGGGCTAAACTCCGTGTTAAAGTCTTCTGAAATACGATAATGCGCTCGATGGATTTCTCCGGAACGCTTTCTCATTAGATACTGTTTGTAATCCCAGCCCCTGTCAAAAATGGTCAGATAGAGGTTTTTATCATCCTCTGAATAGTCCATTATAAACTGGGTGTCAATCATATATTTATTGAAATCCTTCAATTCTCTGGTGGTGACAGGGTGGGGGAAATCGATTATATACTTGGGCGTCAATTTCCCGGTTGAATATGAATAGATTGTGTCGTTGCAAGCAGGGTTGAAAAGCAGTCCATTATTATTCAACTTGAAAGAAGGATGTGTCGGGATGTAAAAGACATTCTCGCAATCGAATACGCAATGATTGGAGGCAGAGAAAAGAGTATCCTTCTCGGGAGTCATCTCAATCAGTGAATACTGCTCATTTCCAAGCATGTTGAGATTATTGATGATAATAGAACCTGAGTCGGAAACAACGGTTTGCCTGTTCTTCGTTTTCAACGGTATGGTGGAATCGTAAGAACCGTCAGCTTTATACTTGATAATTCCTTTGAACGCATCGTCTATGTATAGCATATTATCTGAATCATTGTAATTAGTCGGCCCTGCTTTAATCGAAATTAATTGATAATCAATGAAATAAGTCGAAATAACGCTTGTTTTATTTGCAGAAAATGCTTATATTGAGGTCAGAAACCTGCAAATAATTGAAGCAAAATGATCGGCCAAACAC
>JAFROJ010000052.1 GCA_017429765.1 Bacteroidales bacterium
GATCGGGAATATCTCCTGGAACACCTGGAAGAGGCCTTCGTTCTTCCTGTTCTCAGGTGTCGTTTCCAGCTGGAAGAAATCCTTGAAAGATTTCAACTGAACTTCCAGAAGGTCAGGATATTCCAGAATCTTGGATGTAGCGAATACAATTCGCTTGTTGTTAGTCTTTTTTGACATGTTCTGCCTTTAGAGGAAATGGAGAAAAAGTTTATACGACAAAAAGGTTTAGAGCCCGCTAGGCTCTAAACCTGAAGTTAATCCCGCGAGCGGGAAGCTGTTTATTTGACCTCAACTTCGGCGCCTGCCTCCTCGAGGGCAGCCTTCAGTTGCTCAGCCTCAGCCTTGGAGATCTTCTCCTTAACAGTCGTGGGGGCTCCGTCAACAAGGTCCTTGGCTTCCTTCAGTCCGAGACCGAGGGCTTCCTTGACAGCCTTGATAACCTGAAGCTTGGCCTGACCAGGGGAGGTGAGGACAACGTCGAATTCGGTCTGCTCGGCGGGAGCGGCCTCAGCGGCGGCGACAGGGCCAGCCACGGCGACAGCGGCGGCCGCGGGCTCGATACCATACTCTTCCTTGAGAACCTTAGCGAGTTCCTGAACGTCTTTGACGGAGAGGTTAACCAACTCTTCCGCAAGTGCTTTTACATCTGCCATAATTGATAATTTTTGAATTGTTTATTGTTATTATTATTCTTTTTCCGAGAGAGTCTTGACAAGACCCGCGATCGTCTGTCCGCCACCATTCTGGAGAGCGGAGATGACATTGCGCATAGGAGCCTGGAGGAGGGAGACGATGTCTCCGATGAGCTCTTCCTTGGACTTGATGGCGCAGAGTTCCTCTAGCTTGTCAGCTCCGATGAAAGCGCACTCCTTGACATACGCGCCCTTGAGGGCCGGCTTCTCGCCGAGTTCCTTCTGAAGCTTCTTGATGAGCTTCGCGGGGGCGTTGGGAGACTCGCTGAACATAACGGCCGTGTTGCCCTTGAGGACAGGAAGGATGGCCTGGATCTCCTCGTTATCCATGCCCTTGATGACATGGCCGAAGAGGGTGTTCTTGACGACACCGAGCTTGATGCCCTGCTCGAAGCAGGCGCGGCGAAGTTTCACTGTGTTCTCAGCATTCAAACCCTCGATGTCAGCGAGGTAGAAGTTGGGATACTGAGCCAGCTGCGCCGAGATGCTTTCAATGATCTGAGATTTGAGTTCTTTTTTCATGACTTGATAGCTTTTTATTCAGCGCTTCCGCTAATGAATGCCTTGACATCAATCTTGAGGGCCGGGCTCATGGTCGTGCAGAGCGTGGCGCCCTTCATGTAAGTGCCTTTAAGGGTCTGGGGCTTAAGTTTGAGGACCTCGTTCAAGAACGCGGCGGCGTTCTCGCAGATCTGCTGGGGAGGGAAGGAGACCTTGCCGATTCCGGCGTGGATGATTCCGGTCTTGTCGACCTTGAAGTCGATCTTACCGGCCTTGACTTCCTTGACAGCGTTTCCGACCTCCATGGTGACCGTTCCGGTCTTGGGGTTCGGCATGAGGCCTCTGGGACCGAGAATACGTCCGAGAGCGCCGACCTTGGCCATGACGGAAGGAGTGCAGATGATGACATCCACATCGGTCCAACCGGCCTTGATCTTCTCGACATACTCGTCAAGTCCGACATACTCGGCTCCGGCTTCCTTAGCCTCGTTCTCCTTGTCGGGGGTGCAGAGCACAAGGACCCTGACCACCTTTCCGGTTCCATGAGGAAGGGTGACAACGCCGCGGATCATCTGGTTGGCCTTACGAGGGTCGACACCGAGGTTCGTGGTGATCTCGACGGTGGAGTCGAATTTGGTGTAGGTAATATCCTTCAACATCTCACAAGCCTGGGCGAGAGTGTACAGTTTCTGCGAGTCGTACTTCTGGGCGACCGCCTTCTGGTTTTTCGTGATTCTGCTCATGTCGCGTGTGGAATTTTAAAGGTTCTCGGGAAATTCGCCGGTGACCTTGATGCCCATGCTCCTCGCTGTTCCGGCGACCATCTTCATCGCGGAGGCGAGAGTGAAAGCGTTAAGGTCGGGCATTTTGCCTTCGGCTATCGTCTTCACCTGATCCCAGGTGATCGTGGCGACCTTCTTCCTGTTGGGCTCACCAGAGCCTTTCTGGAGTTTGGCGGCCTCCTTGAGGGAGATAGCCACGGGCGGCTGCTTGACCTCGAACGAGAAGGACTTGTCCGAATAGACGGTGATCACCACAGGCAGAATCTTGCCGGCGCTGGCTTGCGTCGCGGCGTTGAACTGCTTGCAGAAGTCCATGATGTTCAAGCCTTTGGAACCGAGGGCCGGTCCAACCGGAGGCGCAGGATTCGCAGCTCCCGCTTTAATCTGGAGCTTGATAAATCCAGTAACTTCTTTTGCCATGATTGTCTGTTATTCTTTTGTTACTTGAGTAAAGCTGAGTTCCAGCAGGGTCTTCCTGCCGAAAATCACAACTATCACCTTGAGTTTGCTTCTGTCCTCTTCGATGGCGTCCACCGTCCCGGTGAAGCCTGTGAACGGCCCGTCGGTGATCTTCACCGACTCGCCGAGCTCGAAGTTCACTTCCGTCTCGACGGGATTGTCCACGTTCTCATCCTGATTACCTATGATGTACTTGGCCTCCTCGTCACGAATCGGCACAGGCACCCTTTCGGTGAGAGATCCGGTCGTCTTCTTCTCAGTCAGGAAGCCGGACATGCCGGGGATGTCGTTGCGGATGATGAACTCGAGTTCAGGGCTAAGCTCAGCCTGGATAAGGACATAACCGGGATAAAGCAGCCTCTCGACCACTTTCCTCTTACCGTTCTTTGTCACTATCTCACGCTTAACCGGGACAAGCACTTGCGCGACTTGATCCCTCAATTTGAACCGGTCTATCTCCTTCTCAAGATATTCCGCGGCCTTCTTCTCCTTGCTTCCCGCTGTCCTAAGGACATACCATTTCATGTCACCCATGGTAATCGATTGAATTACAACGTGTAGATCGCTGTCATGAGATGCTCGAAAGCGAAATCGATCACGAAGAGTACCAGAGCGAGAATCACAGTCACGACCATGACCAGAAGAGCTGAGCTCTGAAGCTTGCTCCAGGTCGGCCAGGTGACCTTCTTGGTGAGTTCCACATAGGACTCTTTGCAATAGTTAATGAACTTTCTCATCTTTGCATTTAATGGACGCCGCGGATTGGAAGCGGATGCGGCGTCTGTTAAACAATTACCAAATCGTAACCTTTGATATTTAGCAGGGGAAGCAGGATTCGAACCCACATCGACGGTTTTGGAGACCGCTGAACTACCCTTGTTCTATTCCCCTAAGCCCCGAAATTACTCAACGATCTTGATCACCTGGCCGGCGCCGACGGTGCGGCCGCCCTCGCGGATAGCGAACTGCTGGCCCTCGTTCATGGCGACAGGGGTGATGAGCTTCACAGTGATCTCGACGTTGTCACCAGGCATGACCATCTCCACACCCTCGGGCAGCATAATCTCACCGGTCACGTCAAGCGTGCGGATGAAGAACTGCGGACGATAGTGGTTGTGGAAAGGAGTGTGCCGGCCGCCCTCGTCCTTCTTGAGGACGTAGATCTGAGCCTTGAACTCGGTGTGAGGAGTGATGGACTTGGGCTTCGCCACGACCTCACCTCTCTTGACTTCCTTCTTGTCGATACCGCGGAGGAGGAGACCGACATTGTCACCAGCCTCACCCTGGTCGAGGAGCTTGCGGAACATCTCGACACCGGTGACGACAGTGTTGCGAGGCTCATCGGTGAAACCGACCAGCTCGACAGGGTCGCCGACGTGGATGGTACCAGCCTCGATACGGCCGGTGACGACGGTGCCACGTCCGGTGATGGAGAAGATGTCCTCGATAGGCATAAGGAAGGGCTTGTCAACCAGACGCTCGGGCAGCGGAATGTAGCTGTCGACAGCGTCCATGAGCTCCATGACCTTATCCTCCCACTCAGGCTCGCCGTTGAGGGCGCCGAGAGCGGAACCACGGATGATGGGGCAGTCCTCATCAAACTGGTAGAAAGCGAGGAGGTCGCGGATCTCCATCTCGACGAGGTCGAGCATCTCCTCATCGTCAACGAGGTCGACCTTGTTCATGAAGACAAGGATCTTAGGGACGTTGACCTGACGGGCGAGCAGGATGTGCTCACGGGTCTGAGGCATGGGACCGTCGGTGGAAGCGACAACCAGGATAGCACCGTCCATCTGGGCGGCTCCAGTAACCATGTTCTTAACGTAGTCAGCGTGGCCGGGGCAGTCTACGTGAGCATAGTGACGGGCAGCGGTCTCGTACTCAACGTGAGCCGAGTTGATGGTGATACCGCGCTCCTTCTCCTCGGGAGCGTTGTCGATCTGGTCAAAGGTCTTGACTTTGTCGGCGTTACCAGCGACTCTCTGGGCGAGAACCTTGGTAATGGCGGCGGTCAAGGTCGTCTTGCCGTGGTCAACATGGCCAATTGTACCGATGTTGACATGCGGCTTGGTTCTTTGGAATGTTTCTTTTGCCATAATATTATGATTAAAATGTTATTACACACAAAATTGAGCCGGTGATGGGATTTGAACTCATGACCTCATCCTTACCAAGGATGCGCTCTACCCCTGAGCTACACCGGCTTATTGTGGAGCGGAAGACGAGGTTCGAACTCGCGACCCTCAGCTTGGAAGGCTGATGCTCTACCAACTGAGCTACTTCCGCGATTATCTGCGAAAACCGCGCTAATTTTGGCGGCGTCTCGGAATAGAAAGTGAACTTTCTATTCTCTCGACTTGCACAAAATTTCCGCAAAAGTACCTCGCAGAACCGATACTTTAGTGGGGGGAGGTGGACTCGAACCACCGAACCCGAAGGAGCGGATTTACAGTCCGCCGCAATTGCCGCTATGCGATCCCCCCAAGTTTCCCTGAAACAGTTTCGTGGGCTAGAGCCGAAAGAGGGATTCGAACCCACGACCCCGAGATTACAAATCACGTGCTCTGGCCAACTGAGCTATTTCGGCAGTATTTCAAAGACCCCTTTCCACAAAGGGACTGCAAAGATAGGCATTAAATCCGATTCTCCAAAACTTTTTCAACAAAATTCGGGTCATCCGAGACATTCTTTATCAACTCTTCCACGCCTTCCATCTCTTCTTTTGTCAGAGGGAATACCTGAAGGAAGGATACCGACTTTCCGGAGGGAAGAGTGACCCTTGTGTACCTGTCAGTCTCGGGTAGAGGGCACAGGAATATAATTCCCGAATACTTGTCGGGAGCGACCCCTTCCCCAAGGGGAACGGTATGTCCCCAGCAGTACCAATCATCAGGATCCTCCACCAAAGAGGCCGTTTGCCCAAGCAGCCCCACCGGCCATCCATATTCCTCTCCAGCCAAGCTCTCGTCGTCGGTTCTCCACGCGGAAGGCAGGTGGATCATCAACTCGACCCGGTCAGGGACCCCGTCCTCCTGCTGAAGCTTCAGCGGGACCCCCATCCTTATGGTTCCGCAACCAAAAGTGCATAACGTGTGATAGGTCCTTTTCCCTTCAGCCGGGATCAGCGCGATGTCCGTCTTGACATATTCGGGATTGTTCTCGCTCCAATAGGAGGAGATGGCCCCGTACTTCCGTTCCGCGAACTCCTTCAGCGCCGAGAGGTCCTCGTCTGAATATGAGCGGACGAACCCTTTCGCCTCTTCCGGATAAAGAGCCATCTTCCAATAGGACCGGATGGTCTTTTCCAAGACCCTGGGATTGTCTGTCCTCATGAGGAACATGGAGCAGGCGGCCTTACGTCTCATATATATGATAGCGTGATCGTCATAAATATGCGCGCTGCGGACATCTTTCCAGGAGCAGGAGACCAGAGGCACGTTGTAGGCTCCTCCGCTCACGGTCATCACCTGATACAGGCCGGTGGACTCTATCATGACTGACACGTCGTTCTTCCCGAACACGTCGTGATACTTTTCCAAGGTTCTCCGGCTCCTCATATAGTGCATGAGGAATGTCAGCAGAAGGATAAGCGCCTTTGTGAAAAAGCCGAAGATCACGCCGGCGATGACCGTGACCACTCCGATCGGGATCATCACGTGAAGGGTCAGGACTTGTGACGGGGAACGGTCGCTCCAATAAGCCTTCATGAATTCACTCCTGTCCTTGATGAACTCTTGGCGAAGATCTTTCTCGTCCCCGGAGATTGTCCAGCCGGTCAAAGATTTGGGATTGATTCTGATCATATCTCGGCGAATAGGGATTCCAGCGAGGCCTGAAGGCTGTCGGCATCCAACCCGCAAGCCGCCCTCTGGGAGGCTTGGCTGTCTTGGGATATAAAGCGGTCGGGGGTACCGGCACCTTTGACAATAATATCAAGGCCATGGGAGGCGACATATTCGCAAACCTCACTGAAGAGCCCACCTTTCAACGCGCCGTCCTCGACGGTCACGATGGCTTTGAAGCCGGAGATTTCCTCCATCATCCCCATGTCAAAGGGTTTCAGGAACCTCACGTTGTAGACGGACGGGCACTCTCCCGTCTTCGCTTTGACCCTGCCGGCCGCCTCGACGGCCCTGTTCGCCGCGGGCCCGAGAGCCATAATGGCCACTTTAGCGCCCTCCAGAAGCAGTTCGCTTTTCCCGACCTCGATAGGGGAAGGAGGAATATTCCTCCACTCGACATTCTCGCCAAGGCCTCTGGGATACCTTATAATAAAAGGACCGTCTTTTATCCCCAACCCATGGTAGAGCATATCCTTTAACTCCTTCTCGTCTTTCGGGGCCGCTATCACGGTGTTGGGGACGCTTCTCATCGCCGCGAGATCGAAGACTCCCTGATGGGTGGCGCCGTCTTCCCCGACAAGCCCGGCCCTGTCGAGACAAAGCGTGACAGGAAGACGCTGGAGAGCCACATCGTGGATGATCTCGTCGTACGCCCTCTGGGCGAAAGTCGAATAGACGCAGCAGAAAGGCTTCATCCCGCCGGCGGCCAGGCCGGCCGAGAATGTCACGGCGTGCTCCTCAGCGATCCCCACGTCAAAAAACCTGTCGGGGAACTCCTCGGCGAAAGCTGTCATGCCGCTGCCGGTGGCCATGGCGGGGGTTATCCCCACCACGGCGGAGTCCTTCCGGGCCATCTCGACCAGGGTCTCCCCGAACACGTCCTGGTAGCGGTCGACCTGGCGGGCGCCGGAAAGCCTCTCGCCGGTCTCGGGGTTGAATTTCCCGGGAGCGTGCCAGGTGGTCGGGTCTGACTCGGCGTGTGGATACCCTTTGCCTTTGACCGTGCAGGTGTGGAGGAGTTTCGGGCCCTTGATGTCCTTGAGCCTGCGCAGAGTCCTGACCACCTCCTCGATGTCATTGCCGTCGATCGGTCCGAAATACCTGAAGCCGAAAGCCTCGAAAAGGTCTCCTCCGGATTTGTTGACGAGACCGGCCTTGGTTTTCCGGACGGCCCTTTGCACCCAGTTCCTGAGTCTTCCGGCCCCGAGCCTTTCCCAGACCCTGGTCTTCAGCTTGTTGTAGGCCGGGTCGGTAGTGACTTTAAGGAGATAGGAGTGCAGGGCGCCCCTGTTCCCGTCGATAGCCATCTCGTTGTCGTTCAGCACCACGAGCAGATCCTCGTCGAAGTCGTCACCAGCGTTGTTGAGCCCCTCGAGCGCCAGGCCGCCTGTCATGGCGCCGTCGCCGATCATGGCCACCACCTTCCCTTCGGATCCGGACAGCCTGGCCGCCTTGGCCAAGCCGAGGGCGGCGGAGATGGAAGTCGAGGCGTGACCTGCCCCGAAGGCGTCACAGGGGCTCTCGTCCCTGTTAGGGAAACCGCTGATCCCGTCCCGCATGCGGTTTTTCTTGAAAGCCTCCTTGCGCCCCGTGACTATCTTGTGGGCATAGGCCTGATGGCCCACATCGAAAACGATCTTGTCCGAAGGGGTGTCATAGACATAGTGTAGACCGATGATGAGTTCCACGGCGCCCAGGCTCGAGGCCAGATGACCCGGATTGCCGGCGCAGCACTCGACAATATAGTCCCGGACCTCATGGCAGAGAGCCTTCAGGCCGGGCATGTCCAGCCGCCTTATGTCTTGTGGTGAGTTGACGTTGTCGAGAATAAAGCCCATCTTCTTGATGACTTGGAAAGCAAAGGTACGATTTTATTTATTATTTTTGTCCTCAATAAACATAATCATCATGTCTGACACGACTGCGAAAACAACATTGAGAGACTCCGCCGCGATGAGGTGGATCGCGCTTCTGCTGCTGGCTCTCGGCATGTTCTGCTCTTACATTTTCATGGATATCCTCTCGCCTATCAAGGACTTGATGGCCGAGACCCGCGGCTGGGACTCCACCGCTTTCGGGACCATGCAAGGTTCGGAGACCTTCCTGAACGTTTTCGTTTTCTTCCTGATATTCGCCGGTATCATCCTGGACAAGATGGGGGTGCGCTTCACCGCCGTCCTTTCCGGCGTCGTGATGCTCACCGGAGCCATCATCAAATGGTACGCCGTGACAGAGGGCTTCGCCGGGAGCGCCCTGGAGACATGGTTCACGAATAACCTTAATTATATTCCCCTTTTCGACGAGATACACGTCTCTCCCTTCTACCGCGGCATGCCCGCCTCCGCCAAGCTCGCCGCGTGCGGCTTCATGATCTTCGGATGCGGCTGCGAGATGGCAGGAATCACGGTGAGCAGGGGTATAGTCAAATGGTTCAAGGGACGCGAGACCGCCCTCGCCATGGGCTCAGAGATGGCCCTGGCCCGCCTGGGTGTAGCCACCTGCATGATTTTCTCCCCGTTCTTCGCCAAACTCGGCGGACATGTCGACGTGTCCCGCTCCGTGGCTTTCGGAGTCGTCCTGCTCTGTGTCGCCTTGATGATGTTCATCGTCTATTTCTTCATGGACCGCAAGCTTGACGCCCAGACCGGCGAGGCCGAGGAGAAGGACGATCCTTTCAAAGTCAAGGACATCGGGCAGATCCTCTCAAGCGGCGGTTTCTGGGTCGTGGCCCTTCTTTGCGTCCTTTATTACTCCGCCATATTCCCGTTCCAGAAGTACGCCGTCAACATGCTCCAGTGCAACTTGACGTTCAACCCGGTCGACCCGGACTCCTTCTGGGGTGGCAGCTCCGTGACCATAGTCCAGTACCTGATCATGCTGGTTGTGGCCGGCACCTCGTTCGCCAGCAACTTCGTCAAGAACAAGTCCCTGAAATACACGCTTTTGGCCATAGCGGTCGTGACCCTTGTCATCTATTGCTACATGGGTTACATGCGCCAGAGCGCCGAGACCATCTTCGCCGTTTTCCCGCTGCTCGCCGTCGGGATCACCCCGATCCTCGGCAACTACGTGGACCACAAGGGCAAGGCCGCCTCGATGCTCGTCCTGGGCTCCCTGCTCCTTATCATATGCCACCTGACATTCGCCTTCGTCCTGCCCGCTTTCAAGGGTAACGCCGTCGGCGGAGTCGTTGTCGCCTACCTTACCATCCTTGTGCTCGGAGCCTCGTTCTCGCTTGTCCCCGCCGCCCTCTGGCCGAGCGTCCCTAAGCTGGTCGACTCCAAGATCATAGGTTCCGCCTACGCCCTCATCTTCTGGATCCAGAACATCGGCCTCTGGCTCTTCCCCCTGCTCATCGGAAGGGTTCTCGACAAGACCAATCCCGGTGTCACCGACCCGACCCGGTTCGACTACACGGCCCCTCTGGTCATGCTCGCCTGCCTGGGTGTGGCGGCCCTGCTGCTGGGCTTCCTGCTCAAGGTCGTCGACCGCAAGAAGCGTCTCGGTCTCGAGGAGCCTAACATCACCGAATAATTCCGGTTGATGGGAACCATACTCAGGAAATATTCCCGCTGGCTGGCTCTGGCCTGCCTTGTGGTGCCGATGTTCGCGTCGTACTATTTCGACGACATGTTCAGCACCCTGTCGCATCTGTTCGAGAACCCGTCTTTGCTCGAACTTGGCTGGAACTCGGCTGATTACGGACTGTACACCAGCGGCTATTCCGTCCTCTGTGTCTTCGGCGGCCTGGTGATCTGCGGGATGCTCCTCGACAAGTGGGGAGTGCGGATCACCGGCTCGATTTTCGTCGGGATGATGGCGGGAGGCGCCGCCCTGGTGGCCTGGGCCCTGACTTCCGGCTTGGAGCCCAATGTCTCCCGCTCTGTCGCCTACGCGGGCTGCATGCTCTTCGGTCTGGGGAGCGAGATAGCCGGAGTCGCTGTCACAAGATCCATCGCCAAATGGTTCAAGGGAGGGCCTATGGCTTTCGCCATGGGCCTGGAGCTGGCGATCGCCCGGCTCGGAACAGCCTTCGCCATGGTGATAGCCCCGAGGCTGGTCGCCGCCAAGGCCCCCGGTGAGATCTATTCATTGGCCGAGACAGCCCGCCCGGCCTTCCTGGGCCTCTCCCTTATGGTGGCCGGGATGATCTTATGGGCCTTGTTCGTGGCCATGGACGCCCGTTTCGACAAGAGCGAGGGTGGCGCTTCCGGGAAAGAGGAGGCCTCTTCCGACCGGTTCAGGTTCTCCGACGTCCTGGGGCTGCTGAAGAACAAGCAGTTCATCATGATCGCTCTCCTTTGCGTGTTCTTTTACAGCAGTATCATCTCCTTCAAGAAATTCGCCACCGCCATCCTGATCCCCAGGTTCGGGGTGCCCGTCGAGGCCGCCAGCTGGATGGTGTCCATGCTGCCTTTCTCCACCGTCGTGTTCGCCCCTCTTTTCGGAATAATGGTGGACAAGCTTGGCAAAGGCACCCGTTGGATGGTTGTCGGCGCCGTCTTGACTTTGATCGCCCACGCTCTCCTGGCTTTCGCTCCGGAAGGAGTTCCCGCCTACGGCTACCTCTCCATGGTGTTCCTCGGCTTCGGCTATTCCCTGGTCCCGGCCGCCATGTGGCCCTCTGTCCCCAAGATAGTCCCCGTCAAGGTTCTTGGCACGGCCTACGCCCTCGTCTATTGGGTGCAGAACCTCGGTTTGATGCTGTTCAAGATGCTGGCCGGCAAGATGTTGGCCGTCTCCAGCGCGGGCGCCGTCGCGGTGGAGATAATGTTCGTGGCGGTCTGCGTCGCCGCCTTGTCACTGGCCCTCGGCCTCAGAAAGTCGTCATCCAAGAACCCCGGGCTCAAGTTAGACGCCCCATCCGCGTGATAATCGTTTTTTTTGATTATCTTTGATCGATTACGCGCGATAACGAATGGATCTGGATCTTTTTCTGGAAATATTAGGCGTCCCCTCGATATCGGGGGACGAAAGGACTCTCGCGGGCTTCCTCAAGGAAAGGCTCGCGGCTCCTCAGGTTCATGAATATGAGGTTGGGGACGGCACGGTCAACCTGCTGTTCGACTGGTCAGGCACCGGGAGACCTTCTTTCGTGTTCTGTACCCATCTGGACACTGTCCCACCACATATTCCCCCGAGTGTCGCTCTGGTGAGCGCCGGGGACAGGCTCCCCGACGGCGAGACGGCCCTCAGGGACGACACCCTGATCAAAGGCAGAGGGTCTTGCGACGCCAAGGGCCAGATTTTCTCGATGTACAACGCTTGCCTCAAGCTCCGGGGAGAAGGGTTCAAGGATTTCGGCCTGCTTCTGCTCTCAGGGGAGGAGACCGGCTCACAAGGCGCCAAGGCTTATGACAGGGACAATCCCGGCGGGGATTTCCTCGTTGTCGGCGAGCCTACGGGGAACCGCCTGGTGTCGGCCAGCAAGGGCACCAAGTCCTTCGAGGTGACCATCCCCGGGAAAGCCTGCCATTCCGGTTACCCGGAGGCCGGCGCTAGCGCCGTGGAGAGATTCGTGGACCTGATGAACACCTTGAATCTCGTGGAGTTCCCGAACGATCCCATCCTCGGGCCCACGACCTGGAATGTGGGCGACCTCGTCAGTTCCAATCCCCAGAACATACTCAGTCCGGAGATCAGTTTCCGGATCTATTTCCGGACCACTTTCGCGACCGACGACCTCATACACAACAAGCTCCTCGGAGCCTGCCAGCGAGGCTCGGTGATCCATGCCTATGGAGGGGATCCCCCCATGACCTATTTCTCTGATGTCGAGGGGATTCCATCCATCACCGCCGCTTTCGGAAGCGACGCCCCGAGGCTCGGGAAGTTCGCCAGAAGGGCCATCATCGGGCCCGGAAGCATACTCACGGCCCACACGGACAAGGAATATGTCCTGGCCGGCGACCTGGCCACGGCCGTGGAGCGGTATGTGGCTTTATTCAAGACAGTGACAAACGAACTTAATAAATAAAACAAACATGATCATCATCAAATTCGGCGGCACGTCCGTCCAGAATGAGGAGGCGATAGGAAGAGTCATCTCCATCGTCAAGAGCCGGCTGGGCGAGAAGCCGCTTGTGGTCGTCTCGGCCCTCGCCAGGGTGACAAGGCTCCTCTGCACCATCGCCGAGGAGGCCGAGGCCCAGCGTGAGGACGCCGTCAAGGACCTGCTCTCCCAGCTCAGGGAGAGGCATTTCAATTTGTCGAGAAACCTCCTGGCCGGCAGGCCTGACCTGCTCAAGGACTGTCTCGAGGATGTCGAGGCCCTCATCTCCTCTCTGGAGACCTTTGTCGGGGGAGTCTGTCTCCTCGGAGAGCTCTCGTCCAGGAGCGAGGCGAGGATCATCTCGACCGGGGAGCTCCTGTCCTCCACCATCATCTCTTACGCTTTCAACGCCAACGGCATCTCCTGTCACTGGATCGACGCCCGCAGGATGATCACCACGGACGACAACTACCTCAACGCCCGTCCCGACATGGTGGTCACCGAGGCCAACATCAAGCGCATCGTTGGCCTGGAATACCGCGGGGCTGATCTTGTCCTGACCCAGGGTTTCGTCGCCTCCACCGAGAAGGGAGCCACCTCAGTCCTCGGTTTCGAGGGATCCGACTACTCCGCGGCCATCTTCGGCATGGCCCTCGGGGCGGAGAGGGTGGAGATATGGACCGATGTGGACGGTATCCGCTCGGCCGATCCCAGGGTCATCGGGAACACCCGTAAGATAGATGTCATCTCCTACGAGGAGGCCGCTGAGATGGCCGCCATGGGAGCCAGGGTCCTGCACCCCCTGACCATTGAGCCGGCGAGGAAGAAGAATATCCCCATCCTGGTCCTGAACTCCACCAACCAGTCCTGCGACGGCACCCTCGTGACCCGCGGGGACCAGTCACCGGACGGCCCCAAGTCAGTGGCTTTCAAGGAGGACGTGCTGTTCATCAAGGTAATCTCCCCCAAACTGGACGGTGTGACGAGGATGCTTGGGAAAGTGTTCGCCTCACTCTATCCCCGCAGGATCCCTGTGACTCTCGCCAAGGCAACTGAGTCCGAGGTTTTCCTCGTGATGCCCGAGGAGAGGGTCGCGCTCCAGGACGCCCTGGAGGAGATCGGGAAGTGGGCCGATGTCACGGTCTACCGCGACAAGGCTTTCATCTCGGTCGTCGGCCGCAACATAGTCGGCTTCGAGGGATTGGGAGACAAGGTCATCAGCGTCTCCGGCAAGGTCCATCTGGCCAACGTGAGCGCCAACATGATGAGCGAGAATTTCGTGATCGACAGGGACAGGCTCCAGGTCACGCTGGAAAGCCTGCACGACTATATTTTCAAAACCGGAGCCTGACATGAAAGTGGTTATCAGCGGCTACGGCCGAATGGGACATATGGTGGAGGCCGCCCTCGCCGAGAGGGGAGTCTCCTTCGCCGGGGCGAGTGAGGACATCACCTCCTTCGACAAGGCGCTTGCCAAGGAATGCGTCTGTGTCGATTTCACGACTCCCGACGCCTTCAGGTCTGACTATAAATTCCTGGCGGACAACTTCAAGGCCGTGGTGGTCGGCACCACGGGCTGGGACGACATCAGGGACGAGGTCATCCGGTACTTCGAGTCGAAAGGCACCCCGATGATCTACTCATCCAATTTCTCTGTGGGTGTCAACGCCCTCCTCGCCGCGGTCGGCCTTCTCTCGGAGTCGCTCGGCAAGGCCGGGGGTTATTCCCCTTACATCACGGAGAAGCATCACATCCACAAGCTCGACGCCCCGAGCGGCACCGCCAAGTCTTTGGCCAAGGTGGTCGCCGGGAAGATGGGCAAGACTCCGGATGTGGCTTCCGTCAGGGTCGGTGAGCTGGCCGGGATCCACACTGTGGGTTTCGAGGGGGCCGGCGACAGGATCACGATCACCCATGAGGCCTTCTCCAGGAAGGGGTTCGCCGACGGCGCGGTGACAGCGGCTCTTATGACCGAGGGACTCTCGGGTGTTTGGGAATTCAAGGATCTGTTTTTCAGAGGAATGTCAAAATGAGACTCTCAGGATGCGGAACAGCGCTGGCCACCCCGTTCAGGAACGGTGAAGTGGACTTCGAGGCCTACAGGAGGCTTGTAAGGAGGCAAGTCGAGGCCGGCATACATTTTCTTGTCCCTCTGGGTTCAACGGCGGAGACCCCTTGCCTGGAGAATGACGAGAAGGTCGAGTTGTTGAGGATAACCCGGGAGCTTTGCCCCGACAGACCGATAGTGGCCGGGGTCGGCACCAACTCGCCGGTCGCCACCATCCGTAACATCAGGCTGCTCGAGGACCTCGGCCCCGACGCGTGGCTTGTGGTGGTGCCTTATTACAACAAGCCCACCCAACAGGGTATCTATGAATATTTCTCCGCAATCGCCGCTTCCACGGACAAGGGCATCGTGGCGTACAACGTCCCCGGCAGGACCGGGACAAACATGACGGCCGAGACCGCCTTGAGGGTCGCAAGGATCCCCGGAGTCATCGCCGTGAAGGAGGCCTCCGGCGATCTCGCCCAGATCGGGAGGATTGTCAAGGAGCGTCCCGAGGGATTCAGTGTCCTCAGCGGTAATGACGACCAGACCTTCCCGATCATGGGGTTCGGAGGTGACGGTGTCATCAGTGTGGTCTCGAATGTGGCTCCAGACCTGATGGTCGAGATGGTCGAGGCTGCCGCGGCTGGAGATCTCGCCAAGGCCAGGGAGATTGACTCCAAGCTGGCTCCTCTTTACGACGCCTGTTTCGTGGAGAGTAACCCTATCCCGGTGAAGGCGGCCCTGTCGATCATGGGCTTCTGCGGGCCGGACATGCGTCTGCCGCTCACGACGGCCGTCCCTTCCACCTTCGACACTATGCGGGGAATAATAGAGTCTCTGGGGATATGATGGGTTTCGCTGAGGTGATAAAGGCTCTCGAGGTGGGCAGGATCCGGGTCGCCGAGAAGACCGCGGACGGATGGATTGTCAACGCCTGGGTCAAGGAGGCCATCCTGGAGGGGTTCCGGACTGGCCGCCTGGTCGATATGTCCAAGGACGAGTATTCATTCTTCGACAAGGACACCCTCCCGCTCAGGAGGTTCTCGCTTGAGGACAGGGTCAGGATCGTGCCCGGGGGGAGCAGTGTGCGGGCAGGGGCTTATCTCGCCCCCTCCGTGATCATGATGCCCCCGTCCTATGTGAACATCGGCGCTTATGTCGATGAGGGGACTATGATCGACTCCCACGCTCTCGTCGGCTCTTGCGCCCAGGTGGGGAAGAATGTCCACATCTCGGCCGCCTCGCAGCTCGGGGGAGTCCTCGAGCCCGCCGGGGCGCTCCCGGTGATCATCGAGGACAACGCTTTCATCGGCGGAAACTGCGGGATCTACGAGGGCACAATAGTCGGCGAGTCGGCCGTGATCGGGTCCGGGGTCATCCTGACCAAGGGTGTCGCCCTCTACGACGCCGTGGCCGGGGAGTTCGTCCCGAAGTCACCCTCAGGGCAGACGGTCGTCCCTCCGGGAGCCGTCGTCGTCCCCGGAAGCCGTCCTGTCCGGAAAGGACCCGGGAAAGAGGACGGGATCTGTGTCAGCACCCCTGTGATCGTCAAGTACAGGGACGGGCGCACGGATGCGTCTGTTGAATTGGAAACACTTCTCAGATAATATGTTACAGAAGTTTTACAAATACCACGGTGCCGGGAATGACTTCCTTCTGGCGGACAACAGGGAGGGCTTTCTGAGCCTTTCCCAAAGCCAGATCAGGCATCTCTGCGACAGGCACACCGGATTCGGCGCGGACGGAGTGATGATGCTTGAGAGAAGCGAGAGGAAGGACTTCAGGATGGTCTTCTTCAACCCTGACGGAAGCGGCGGGATGATGTGCGGCAACGGCGGAAGATGTATAGTGGCTTTCGCGGCCGACCTGGGTGTCGTCTCCGGCAATTTCCCCATCGAGTTCGAGGCCCCCGACGGGCTTCACACGGCCGTCATTCTCAACCAGGCGAAAGGCTCCCGTTCCTCGGCCGGGACAAAGGGGCCGGTCATCCGCCTGAAGATGGGTGACGTGTCAGGGATCACAGAATTCAAAGACGAGGACGCCTTCTTCCTCGAGACCGGTGCGAGGCATCTCGTGAAGTTCGTGACCGGACTGGAGGATTATCCCGTGAGAGAGCGTGGCAAGAGCCTCCGTCACGACCCCCGCTTCGCCCCGGAGGGAGTCAATGTGGATTTTGTGGAGGTGGTCAGGCAGGCCAATCAGCCTCTTCTGAGAATACGCACTTTCGAGAAGGGCGTTGAGGACGAGACCCTGGCATGCGGCACGGGGATTGTCGCCTCCGCTATCGCCTCTTGTTTCAAGGGGATCCCGTTCGTGAAGGCTGAGGACGGCCGCGCGAGTGTCGACGTCAAGGCTGCCATCTCCACCCTCTCCGTGGACTTCGTCCCTCAGGACAGGGGCGCCGGGGACGTCTGGCTCACCGGTCCCGCTGTCTTCACCGGAACAGTGGAGTGTTTCCTTTAGATGAATGTAAAAAATTGAAAATAAAGAAATTATGAAAAATTCAATCAAGATTCTCCTTCTCTCTTCCGCGATGATCATCGCGGGCTCTTGCAACAAGTTCTCCGGCGAACGGTCGAACGCGTCCTTTGATGTCGATACAAGTTTCGAGTTGACCGATACCGAGATCGAAAAGTATCTCACCGACGGCCTGATGTTCGGACCCTCTTTCACATTCGACCAGGTGATTTATTTCATGTCCGGATATGAGGCCAGCGTGTCGGGTTACACAGGCGGTTTCCTTCTCTCGAACAGGACTGAGGATGACCCCGGATCTGATAGCAACCTCGCCTCCTACACCACCGCCTGCCCTGATGGCGGGGCCCTGACCAGCAGGTGTTACATGGTTTACCGGCAGACATCCACCACGCCTGAGTTCGACATCAAGTACGATTTCACATCCTACTACAGCGGGAACGCCCAGATTGTCGGGTGCTACATCTGTAACACCCTGTACAACAAGCGACTCGGGGAGGACGGGGATATCAAGAGCGGCGATTTCCTTAAAGTCACGTTCGAGTTCTACAACCATTCCACCCTCCTTGGCTCGGTCGAGAAGTACCTGGTGGACTACACCGGGTCGGAACTCATCATGGTGAACGACTGGGAACCCTGGGACATGAACAAGCAGATGGAAGACGAAGGCGGCACACCCGAGAACACTGACGCCGTCAAGATCAAGGTGACTTGCTCAGGCGCCTCACTCAAGCCGGAGTTCTGCATGGACTCCTTCGTCTCCAGGGTGAATGTCGTGTACTAGGCTACCACCTGACCTCTACCCTCACACCCTCAGGGTCGTTATCGAAACGGATAAGATAAGTCTCACCGACCTCGTCCCATAGGGCGGGGTCGATTGTCTCTTCCCCGTTAACTTTGACGCTGACCGGCTTGGTAGGCAGTTTGACCCGCGCGGCGCATACGGTCTCCGAGGGGCCTCTCGTGGTCCAGGAGAAAGAGCGGCCTTTCCTTGACGAGTCGTACACCCTTCCGGCCGAGGCAAGGACAGCCGGGGCCCTCGGAGCCTTGTCGAGGTTGTAGAGATAGCCCTGGTCTCCCGGCCTGATCACTATCCTGGTCAGGACAGGAAGATCCGGATCGAAGAGGTCTATGAACCTTCCTTCCATCTCTAAAGGCTCGTCGCTGACACTCTCGTCCATCACGGCGGCCAGCTCATAGGGGCCTCTCGTCAGGCGGAAACTGTTCTTAAATAATAAGTTGTCTCCGTCCAGGGAGTACATCTTCCCGACAGCGTCGAGCAGTTCCCCGTCCGAATCCGGGGTCAGGACGAACTCCTTCGGATCCTTGCGGATGACCTTGAGGGTTCCTTTCCCGTAGGAATATTCACCTTCTGGAGCCCCCGCCCCGACACCCATCAGTGAGAACATGTGGTCGGAAGGCCTTTCCCAAGAGTCATCACCGGAGTTCCACCACTCCTTGACGCTTTGGAAAGGGTCGTTGTCTCGGCCGCAGTAGATGAGCCTGCCTCCGGCTTTCACCCACGCCGCGAGGCTTGTGTGGGCCTCAGGGTCCATGGGTTTCATGTTCGAATAGGTCATCACGAGGACTTTCACGTCTTTCAGCGCCTTCTCGTAGCCGACATTCTCGATGTGGGTGATCCCCACAGGCACTCCTCTTTTCAAGAGGGGAAGCGCCATCCCGAAGAAGTCCGCCCGGTCGGGGTCGGTGTAGCCTTCGTGGACAGGGAAGTTCTGGAACATCAAGGAGTTGCCCATCAGCACACTCACCCCCTGACTGCCCGAGACCGTGTTCCCGGAGACGGGAATACACTCAAGGCTGTTCGTCATGACCTGCATCATGGTGGCGTAGTCGCCTGGGATGCGGATCATCTCGGAGCTGCCCGCGCTCTTAGGGTAAAGGCGCTCGTAAATCCTTTGTGGCCAAGGCATTATCTCGTAGTCGGCGATCTGTGGCTGAAGGAGCTGGGCGGTGAAAGTGGCGTGGTAGTTCCTCCTGTAGTCTTCCCAATCCTTCACCCCGTCCTCTATCGGGTCGGTCAGGAACCAGACCCGTCTCCCGGTCGGGGCGGTCATTGAGGCCATGCAGGCATATTCAAGGAAGGCGGACTCGAAGGTGCGCTCCTTGTGGATCCCGCCGAAATGGTTCGGGGAGCGGGAAGTCCCGGTCCAGACCTGCGCGATGTAGCCGTCGATCCCGGGCATCGAGGCCAGACTGGCCTCGGGGCTGACAATCTCCCACTTGGAATAGTTGATGAGGGAGTGTGTCGGGACATAGCATTTCACGTCCAGGCCCTTGCCCCGGCCATATTCCTTGGCGAAGGAGGAGGCCTCGTCCAGGGCCCTGTAATAGAGATGGTACTTGAGTTTGTTGGACAGGTAGGTCGCCTCAGGGGACTCGTCCTGCGGGCGCCAGGGCTCTCCGTAGAAGTCTTCCCATTCTTTCTTGAAGGCGTCGCTGTAGCCGGCCCTGTTCCAGAACTCAGGCTCCTCGAAGTAGAGGGAGGTGACCCCCGCGTCGATGACCCGCTTGACCTGGGTCTCTTTGAAATACTCGAGATAGCCCTTGGTCGGCACGATGTAGGGCACCATTTGACCGTGCCAGATGGTGTCCCCGTCAGCCTGCTTCTGGCCCTCGTCGAGGTGGGGTTTGCCGTCCCAGGCGCCGGTGAAATAGTCCTGGTAACCGCCCCAGGCTATTCCTGTCATGAAATCAACCAGGTAGCCTTTCTCCCTCCAGGACGCTATCCTGTCCTCGAGGCTGCCGTTGACCCCGTAGACCATCACGGCGTCGGCCCTGGTGTCTATCGTCGGTCTCCAGCCGCTGGCTGTCTGGAATGTCGTGTTCACTCTCTCGCCGGCGTGACCTCCCGGGGAGGGGAGGCAGGACGAGAAAGCCACGGCCATGAGCGTTGTCATGGTCGTGGCAAGAAAAATACGGGTGTGGTTCATCGTTTATTCACCGACGTGGAAGGCGACTCTCAAATCCTCTATCTCGGCGTCCGTGATCGGCTTCAGCGAGCCGAGAGGGGCGGCGAGAATGAGAGACCTCGCGCTGAAGTCGGCGACTTCCAGGCGGTCGAAGGTGTTGATCAGCTTGTCTCCGGTGACCACGACCGAGTCGTTCTCCAGCATCACGAAAGGACGTTTGCGGAACTCGTCGGCGAGGGCCGGAAGATGATCGTCATATTGGCTTCCGAAGGGGAAGGTCGGGATGTCCTGAAGGAATATCCAGCTCTCGGGAATAGTCCTGACGTCGAATTTCACTCCCGTGACGCAGAATCCCATCAACGCGGGGGACTGGGTCAGGATGATGGAGTTGACCTTCGGGTTGCGGCGGTAGATCTCATAGTGGAGGGCCACCGAGCGGCTGGCCATCTTTCCGGCCTCGACCATCCCGTCCTTGATCTGGACGATGTCCTCGGGGTCGATGTCCCATCGCTGCACATTGGAAGGGGTGATCAGGAAGTCGTTGCCCTTCCACCTGACGGAGGCCGTGCCGTAGGAGCTGCACATCAGGCCCTGGGAGCAAGCCCTGCGGACTATCTGGCAGATCTCCGAGCGGATGGCTCTCTCGTCGGAGGGGTGATCGACGCTCATGAAGTGCTCGAAAGGGGTGTTGATCGCCATCTCGTGCCTTCCTATCTGCTCGGGAGTCAAGTACTTGGGTGTGCCGAGGGTCTTGGCGTTCAGGATGGTCCGGGCGCAGAGCTCAAGGGTCTCGAAACGCTGGTAGGCGTCGGCGATGTCCTCGCCGTAGAGCACCACACCGTGGTTCTCCATGATGACCGCCTTATATTCAGGATTCTTCTTGAACTCGGCGACAATCTTCTTTCCGAGGAGCTCGCTCCCGGGAAGGGCGTACTCCGCGAACCCGACGGGGCCGCAGACAGCCCTCGCCTGAGGAATGACGCTGGTGTCGGGAATCTGGTGCACGACACTGAAAGTCACGAGTCCGGGAGGATGGGCGTGGATGACCGAGCGGGCCTTGGGGTTCATTTTGTAGATGGCCTTGTGGAAAGGATATTCCGAGGAAGGCCTATGGGGGCCGACGATCGTTCCGTCGGCTTTGACGCACATGATGTCCGAGGGCCTCAGGGAGCCCTTGTCGATTCCGGCGGGGGTGATCCACATGTCCCCGTTGCTGTCCATGATGGACAGGTTGCCTCCGGAGGTGGTGGTCATCCCGCTGCGGTAGATCCTGCCGATGATGATCGTGATCTGCTCGGCGGGATGCATTAATTTGATGTCCAGTTGTTTCATTTTTAAGCTAGCATTACCTGGCCGCCGGTCACAGGGATCGCCTGCCCGGTCTCGCCTGTCTGTTCAATAGCGTACATGATAGCCTTGCAGACATCCTCGGGATTGCAACCCTTGCGCATGGGAACCTTGGAGAGGTAGTAGTCCTTCACGTCCTGCACGGTCTTGGCCCCGGGAGCCTTCCCGGCCTTCAGGTACTGGATGAACAGACCTCTCTCGGGATCGCTCCAGAGCGGGCCGTCATAATAATTGCCGGGGCAGATGGAGTTGACCTTGACGCGGTAGGGAGCGAGCTCGAGGGCGAAGGACTGGGTCAGCCCGATGCCTCCGAACTTGCCGCCGGCGTAGGCGAAATTGGCCTTGCTACCGACCAGGCCGCTCTTGGAGTTGATCTGGATGATGTCAGCGAAATATTCAGGGTCAAGGGCGGTCTCGATCTTCATCAGATGGCTCGCGACCTTGGCGCAGAAGAAATAGGCTTTGTAGTTGATGTTGGTGACGAACTCGAAGTTCTCGGGAGTCATGGCCTCGAGGTCTCCGGCCCTGACGACGCCGGCGTTGCTCACGAAGGCGTCAAGGGCCCCGAAGTTCACGACGGTCTCCTTGATCAGGCCGCGGAGGCTGTCCATGTCAGCCACGTTGGTCTTCACGAATATGGCCTTGTTGGCCTTGGCGATCTCGTTGAAAGCGGCGGCGGTCTTCTCGCCGGTCACCTCGTTGAGGTCGGCGACCACGATGTTCGCCCCCTGCTTGATGAGCTCGCGGGCGATTCCCTCGCCGAACCCCTGGGCGGCTCCCGTCACGATGATGGTCTTGCCCTCGACCCTGCCCTTGGAGGCGGACGAGGCCACCTTGCGGCGATAGTTCTCGACCTCCCAGTTGTCGATGAAGGAGATCTGGCGGGCTGTCATCGGATGCTCGCCCCCGAACGAGGAGGCGTACCAAGCGACCTTCATGGAGTCGGTGAAGACCTCGGTGACGGTCTTGGCCTCCTTGGCGTTGGCGCCGACGGCGACCAGGCCTATTCCCTTGATGAGCAGCACCTTGGGAGTGTGGCCACGCTTCTCGACGTAGGCCTCGATCTTCTTCTCGGCCTGCTTCACGAGATCCTCGGGACCCTTGTTGTCGAGATAGATGTACTCGCTCTTGCAATAGACGATCCCGTCGGGAGTGAAGGGGGAGAGGACGGCCTTGGCGGCCTCCTTGCTCCCGACGAACCCGTTGACAAGGGCGTTGTTGGTCACTTTCAGGGTCTTCAGGCCGCGTCCGCCCCTGCTCAGGATGGTCCTGACGGCAGGGATGACCTCGCTGACACAGTCACAAACGGGAGCCTCTCCATCGGGTAAGGGCTTGACTCTCGCGGAGAGGGTCTCCATCACGCCGTTGTAGATGGACTCGATCTCCTCGGTCGTGTCCGCTCCCACGAAGATGCCGTGGTTCTGGAGGAATATCACCTTGGGGTCGGCCCCGCGGTCCT
Organism: Bacteroidales bacterium; assembly: GCA_017429765.1. Classification (GTDB taxonomy): domain Bacteria; phylum Bacteroidota; class Bacteroidia; order Bacteroidales; family UBA932; genus Cryptobacteroides. The sequence continues at coordinate 22,530 of JAFROJ010000052.1, forward strand.
TCCTGTATTCCTTGATCTTGTCGTACACCTTCTTGAAGAGGGTGTAACCAGGGTCGGTGTAAGGAATATAGAGGGCGTCCGGGAAGAGCTCGGAGCATGTCGCGGCGGCGTCCCTGGAACACATCAGGCCGTTCACGAGGGTCGGATGGAGATGGACCACGAAGGCCGCTTCCATGCAGTTGTGGAGGGAAGTCTCCACTGAGGGGCGCCTGTCTTTAGTTATGCAGGCGGCGGCGAGGTCGTTCTTCACCTGCTCCTCCCTCTCGGCGGTGTCAGCGCTGTATCTCTTCTCTCCCATAGGGTTGAGCTTGGCCCTGTCCAGAACCGCGAAACCATCCTCGGTGATGGTCGCGAGAGCGTGGCCGCTGGCCTTTACCCAAAGTTTGTCAGTGGTCTTGAAAGAGGTGTTTCCGCCTCCGGCGATCACATACCTGTCGTCGCTCCCGTACTTCCGGGAGACTTCGATCAATTTTTCAATGTCTGACATATTCCTAAAGATTTAATGATTTCATGATGATCTCCTCGCCGGCGTCGGCCGAGTCGAGACCGGCCTGATGGGCCACGACCTTGCAGGCCCCGCGGAAATTAGTCGCGCGGAGCTTCTCGCTCAGTCCCTCGGGGTGGTCGGATGTACGGAGTTTGATGGGCTCCATGGCGGGAGTGTTGTGCTCCGAGCCGAAAGTGACAGTGAAGCCCTCGTCCTGGAGGTAGTCCGAATATTCCTCAAGGACCTTGGTGGTGTTCCTGGTGGTGATGAACTCGACGGAGTCGAAGCCGCGCCTCTTGAGGGTGTCGGCGGCTTTCTGGAGATCCCCCTCGAAATCGGTGAACTCTCCCTTGGCGTTGTCGGCCAGGAAGGGGTAGGTGGGGATCCCGCCGGCGGCCTTGATGATCTCGCATACGGTCTCCATGGGCAGGAAGGCCTTCGGGTCCTCGGGGACGAAGGCGGCGCCTCCGGCCTTGAGAAGCTTGCTCCTGATCTCGTTCTCGACGGCGGCGACATTGTCCCTGGAGGCTTTCAGGGGGGCGCCACTGAATATTCTCTCATAAACGGCCGCGATCTCCTCCTCCTTGAATCTCGACTCGATGGCGAGCCTCAGGGCCTTGGCCAGATGGCGCTCCCTGACGGAGCCCTTGGTCAGCTCCTCGACAATCTTCTTGAAATCCAGATTGAACCCGGCTCCCACGGCGTCCAGGTGGGCGTTGAGTTTGGAGCACATTCTCTCGACCTGGGCGTTGGCCTCCTCCTTGACCTCGGCGAGAAGCCTCGCCTCTCTCCCTTCAAGGATGACCGGATAGGCCAGACCCTTACCGCTGATGTAGGTGCGGCCGGGGTTGTTGGGGTCGTTCACCCTCAGGCCGGCGGCCTGGTCCTCGCTGTTGAGGGAGATGAACTCCACACCCATGATAGGGCAGAGAGACCTCTCGGCGCATCCCTTCTTCCACTCGCCGTAGCCTTCCAATGTGTAGAAATCGTTGATTCCAACCACGCCGACCCCTTCGGCCCTGGCCATGTCAAGAGCCTGGTCAACGCCGGTGAAAGCGCTGAACGAGTAAGGGGTGTGCATGTGAGCGTTAACGTCGATGATAGTACTCATGATATTTCTTCTTTATTGATAATCAGATCAATCCTTCCGGGAGGTCGAGGAAAATTACTTCCGCCTCCTCGTCCACGTCAATGATCAGGTCGTCGTGGAGCGGCACCATGACAGTGTTCCCGTCCATGTCCACGTAGAGGCAGGGGTTCCCGGGGATGGGCTCATAGCCTGTGATCTCGCCCACGGTCCCGCCGTCTTTGCCGGCGAGAGTCCAGCCGACCAGGTCCTCGACGCTGATCCCTTCTTCCTCGTCATCCTCTCCGGAGAGCGAGGAGCGCTCGACCAGGATGTCGCTTCCGGCGATCTCCTCGGCGTCCTCCAGGGTCCTGACACCGGTGAGGCGGACCAGGGCCTTTGATGTGCCTCTCTCTTTTAGCGACTCGATAAAAAACGGAACCGGAAGTCCATCGAAAATGATGAACACCGGTTCCTTGAGGTTCAAGTCTTCCGGACCTCTGTCGCGGAAACCCACAAGGATTTCCCCTTCGGTACCGTAGGACTTCAGTACCCGGGCTATCCGCAGAAGATCTGAAGGAGCCCCGGACATTTTTTTAAGCCTCCTGGGCGGCCGCGGCCTCTTCGGCGGCCTTGGCGGCGGCCTCCTCGGCAGCCTTGCGCTGCGCCTCGGCGAGTTCCTCAGCCTTCTTGGCGAGAGCGGCGGCCCTTTCCTCGTTGACCTTCTTCTCGGCGGCGATAGCGGCCTTGGCCTTCTCGGCGGCGTCCTTCTTCAAGCCGTCCTTCTTGGCCTGGATCTTGGCGTCCCTCTGAGCCTTCCACTCGTTCCACTTCTGGTCGGCCTGCTCCTGGGTGATAGCACCCTTGTCAACACCCTTCTGGAGGTGCTTGCGGAGAAGAACACCCTCGTAGGACAGGATCCTGCGGGTCACAAGAGTGGGCTGGGCGCCAACATTGAGCCAAGCGAGAGCCCTCTCACCATTAAGGATGATGGTGGCGGGGTCGGTGTTAGGGTTGTACGAGCCGAGCTGCTCGATAAAACGTCCGTCGCGGGGAGCGCGGGAGTCGGCCACGACAATGTGGAAGAATGCGAAATTCTTTTTTCCGTGGCGCTGAAGTCTGATTTTAACAGCCATTGTGAATCTGTTTTTATAAAAATAAATAAACCTTAATTCCTCCCAACTCGTGGGAGCGGACAAAGATACGAATAAAGTATGAAATCGTGAAAAAATTTTGGTAATTCAGGAATAATCCCTATTTTTGCAGTCCCGACTTCGGGAAAGACATACTTGCGGTAGTGGTGAAATGGTATACACGCTACTTTGAGGGGGTAGTGGGCGTTAGCCCGTGTGAGTTCGACTCTCACCTACCGCACAAAACAGGCTCCAGAAACGCTCTGGGGCCTGTTTTTGTTGTGACTATGTAGATGTGCTACAGCCTGGGCTTCTGGACAATCCTAACCACGAGGGAGATAAGGTATATTATCATGCTATAGATGACAGGAATCAGAAGGGCTTTCATCCCGAAAAGCACTCCGGGGGAGATCAGGTCGAAAAGACCGCTGACACCATCGCCGCTGAACCCTGCCACCTGCTGTAAGGTGGAGAAGAACTGATATAGAGGAAACAGAGGCGACATGAGGC
>JAFROJ010000053.1 GCA_017429765.1 Bacteroidales bacterium
ACGCAGGCGCTGAATCTCTAAACTCAAAGATCAAAACCTTTAGATCCCAACTACGAGGTGTAAGCGACTATACCTTCTTCATGTATAGAATCTATAAGATCTTTGGATAACTTAAACACGGAACTTTGCAGGTGAGCCGAAAAATTGAATAAGATATGACCGAATTTGAAAAATACCTTTCCGACGAGGCCGTCGCGGAGTTCGACCGCATCGTGGGTGAATATGAAAAGCTCCTGCGCCGAAGGAGGACCCTCCGCTGGACGGCGGGACTTGCCGCCGCCGTCGCCGTTATTATCTCACTCGTGAGGTTCTTCCCGCGGGAATCCGATGTGGAGATTCCTATCAGCCCGGTTGTCATCGCCGAGGGCATCGGCCATCTGATGGACATCAATTCCGGGGAAGTGGAGTCAATAAACGCGGTCCCTCAAGGATCCAAGGCCTTCGTCACATTAAGATTGAAGAATGGGAGCGAGTGCTATTATCTGATGTCATACGATGTGGAATCAGGGTCCACGTCACTGGTCGCGATTAATAATCAATAGTAATAAAGATATGAGAAAGCTTTTAGTATCAGTCATTTGCGTTCTGGCGATCGGGATCGCGTCCGCCTCCGCGCAGAAAAAACAGATTGTCAAGTATGTCATTGATGGAGTTGAGGTCGCTGATTTCGACGGCTCCCAACTTGAGGGATTGAGAATCAAGTCCTACAGCGTCGAGACAAGTGCCAATGGGAAAGAGGCGTTCCATTTCATCATCACCGAGAACGCCGATAAAGTTCGTGTGTCCGCTAAAAGAATAACTGACCCTATGCATTTAACCGCCACCGCCGACACAATCAAAGTGATAAGTTTCAAAGGCTCTGGTCCTGTCATGATTCTTGATGGCGAGAAGATAATCTCAAAGGAAGAGTTCGATAAACTCAACGCCCACGAGATCAAAGGTATTGATGTTATTAAGAATGACGCAGATATCCTAAAGAAATACAACGCCGAGGGGAGGGGTGTCGTGATGATTTGGACAGAGAAATCAAAGAAAACGTCCTATAAACCACTCCAAGACAACGTAAAGATATTCATTAGAGAAACAGAGACTAAAGATTATTAAAAAGTCTTATCCAACTCAACCCGGAAAGTCGAGGCCGGAAGACCCGCGGCGTTGACGAGGTTGGCCCTAGTGTAGGGCTCCCAGGCGTAACGGACATAGACCGGTTCCTTCACTTCCGGACACGAGATAACGGCCCTGTCGCCCTCAAGGCGGCAGGCCGCTTTGTGAAACAGCATATCCTTTCCGGCAAGCTCGAAACCAATCACTTCAGTACCGGTCGAGGGCTTGAGGCCGTCTCCGTGCTCAAACTCGACTGTGACCTCCCCGCCTGAAACGGTCGCGGACTTGAAGAGCGGCCCTGAAGGCACCAGGTCGAAGCCGTATGATCCCTTCAAGGCCAGCCTGGCGAGCCTTTCTCCCACCGGTTTCTTGTCCTTGTAATGCACGTCAGTGGGGTCCCCAAGGTCGCTGGAGACCACCATGCCGAGATTAGGACGGCATTCCAGAAGCCTTCTCTGGCTATCCCTGAACCAAGTCCACGAAGGGCGATTCAGGCTCGATAGCTGGACATAGAGGAACGGCATCTCCGGGTCCCGGAACCATTCCCTCCAGCTGTCGACCAACAAGGGAAACAGCCACTCGTGAGCCTCGAAATTGTGGGCGTTGGACTCACCCTGGTACCAAAGCACCCCCGCCAGGGTCGGATGACCGAGCGGAAGTATCGCCGACTCAAACAGATAGCAAGGCTCATAAGGGTGGCGGGCGAACTTGTCCCCCTTCTTGTAGGAGACATTCTTCGCCGCCCTCTCCCGGGCCCAGTCCTGAATGAAATCGTTGTTGATCCAGTCCCGGAGGATGACCGGGAACTTTGTCTCAAGGGTGTTCCTGTCAATCCATGACTCGGCGGTCGCCCCTCCCACCGCGTCGCAGATGATTCCGACCGGAACCTTCAGACTGTCACGCAGTTCCTTGGCGAACCAATAACCGATGGCGGACATCCCCGAGGATGTCTTGGGGGACGCGGTCTTCCAAGTGGCTGGCCTCAGATAGATCAGGTTCTTGACCGAATCCACGGCCGATTCAGGCCAAGCGACATCGTAAGTCTCCCAATAAGGCCATTGGTCGAAGAAGCGGAGATCGGGGTCCGTGGAGGCTTCAGCGGCCTCCTTGCCTCCCTTCGCCAAGCCTAGAGCGTAACGCATATTCGACTGGCCCGAGCAGAGCCAGACTTCCCCTATAGCCACGTTCGAATATTCAAGAGCCTTCTCTTTCGTGGAGATTCTCAGTTCCAGTCCGGTGGCGGCTTCCATCGGAGGGAACTCCACCTTCCATTTACCGTCCAAGCCGGTTTCGGTCTTCAGCGTTTTACGGCCGAGCTTTACAGAGACTTTGTCCCCGGCGTTGGCCATCCCGCTGATCTCTATCGGTCGGCGGCGCTGAAGAATCATATTGTCGGAGTAAAGCATCGAGACCGAAAGTCCGCCGTAATCGCCTGTTATTTGGGAATATACAGTCTTCGCCAGAATCCCGTATCCCTCCTCGTCAGGATGGATGGCGTCCGGAATATGCCAGGGGTATGGGTAGAGAGGGGTATGGAAATCAACCAACTCGCATCCCGCTTTCTCCGCGACAACCTTAATCGCCTCCTGGATGTCCTCATGCCATATCTTGGTGCCCGACATGAATCTGTGATGCCTGTCAGCGAGGGGGCTGAGCAGGGCGATGATGATCCTGGCATCGGGATTCGCGGCCTTGCAGGAATCAATCAGGGCCAGATAGTCACCCACGAAGTCGTCACGGTAATTCGGCCAGGCCCTTGGATCGGTGTCGTTCACCCCGAGATGTATGACGCAGATGTCCCCGGCGAAATCCATCGCCTGACGGAACTCGACCTGGTCGAAATACGGCCTGTAGGCCCTTCGAAGCAACGTTGCCCCGTTCTTGCCGAAATTACCGACCTCATAGCCCTCTCCAAGGAGGGCCTGAAGCCTGGCCGGATAGGACTGGGTGTCCCGGTCCCCGGCTCCGAAACCATAGGTTATGCTATCGCCTATGCAGGCCACTTTGACGGGTCTCGAGGCATCGACGGAATAGACGGACAAGATGGCGAGAGACCAGAAAACGGCAAGGAATCTTTTCATATAGAAGCGGTTAACTGTCAAGACAGGTTAAGAAATATTCTTTGAGCGGGGATTCAGAGTTGGAGATTCTTCCCTTCAGGCGCCAGACGCGGTTGTAGATAACGCTCTTCTCTTTCTCCATCAGCGCCGAGATTGTGGTGCTGGAGAAACCGGCCGCCGTGAATGAATACAGCTGGAAGTCCTCCTCCTTCCAGTTCGGGAACTCGGCGCGGAGCTTTGTCATCACGCCGTCGTGACGGGCGTCGAGAGTGTCTTCCAGGTTCTTTCGGACCTTCTTGTCGCTCCTTAGGCCCTCGACTATCGACTTGACCTCCTTAAGGATCCTGGGTTGCAGGTTCTCGGTCCCCTCGTAGATGTAGTACTGCTCGCATAGCCTCTCCAAGGCCTCGAAACCAGGGCCCTTCTCAGGTCCCTGAGCCAGTCGAAGGACCTGGGCCTGTCGAAGGGCCGACCTCAGGTCCTCCGCGATCGTCATGTAACGGTCCCTCTCGGCGATCTCCGCCTCAAGGAGCCTCCTCTGCTCCGACCGGTAGTAGAGATAGACAACCGCGAGCGCCCCCACGACCAGAAGCGCCGCCAACGCCAACAGCCACATCTTAAGCCTAGCCGAGCGTAGTTTCTCCGCCTGGATATCGGACTCCCCCTGCAAATAATCCCTCTGGCTCGCGGACACCGCCTCTTCCAAGGCCGCCGACTGGGCCTTGTCACCATATTCCGTGACCCTCTCCAAAGCCTTCAAGGCGCGGGCGGAGTCGCCGGAGCGGGACGCGATCTGGTACTCCCGGAAATCGGCGTCGGCCACGTCCTCGTCAGTCTCGGCCGAGGCCTTGGCGTCCGATAGCCAGGCCCAGGCCTCCCTCGGCTTCCCCGCCAATGAATAGGAATAGGCCACGATCCCTTTGTCCGACGAGTTCAGGGGATAGCCCAGATCATTCGCCGCCCTGTCGAGCATGTCGATAGCGAGGGCCGGGTCGGGGATATCCTTACTCACGGCCAACGAGGCGTAAGACTCAAGGCACCGGGCCTCCAGAAGGGTGTCGCCCATCTCGTGGGAATCGTAAAGAACGCTCTTGAATATCTCCTCGGCGGCCTCGTGTTTCCCCGAGGCGGCCTGGGCCTGGCCTATTTCCAGAAGAGTCCTCTGGAACTCTCCCTGGAGTCCCGCGGCCTTGAAAGCCTCCGAGGCGCGGGCCAGATACAACAACTCGTCCGGGGCGTTTCCGGAAGCTCCGCTAATCCTCGCCATGTCACGGCAGATAAGACCCTCCCTGTAAGGGTCCCCTGCTTTCCCGGCATATTCAAGGGCCCTGGTGTAGGAGACAATGGCCGCCGAGTAAGCCCGGTCGTTGAATTGAGAGCGGCCGAGACAGAACCAGGCCCTGGCTTTTTGGGAGTCATCCCCCCTGCGCTCGAACCAATTTGTCATCTTGGCCATGTCCTCGACCGAGACGGTGTTGACATAACCGAGGTCTTCCTCCACCTGGTCAAGGACAGCCTCCATCTGTGTGTCCAGCCCGGTGGAGCAGGACGACAGGAAGACCATCACCAAGGCGAACACGCTTGTTATGAGATATTTCCGAAACATGGTTCCCCTATTCCTGATCACTCCTCATTATTCCAGCCTTGGGCCTTGACGGGCAGCTCGACTCCTTCGGGAGTGACCAGGACGGCACCGACCTCCGGCTGGGCCAGGTGGCCGATGATGTCAAATGTCTGGAACTCCCGGCGGAACTTCTCCGCCGAGAGGATTGGTATCGTGAACAAAAGCCTGAAATCGTCACCTCCGTTCATCGCCGCAGAGATCGGGTCGATGTCCATCTCTTTCCCGAAAGCGAAACTGTTCCCCTCGAAAGGGATCTTGTCGGCGTAAACCTTAACCCCGAGACCAGAATCCCTTACGAGCCTCTTAAGGGTGTCGGAGAGTCCGTGGGAGACAAGGTAACCGTGGGATGGATATATTCCCGCCTCCTCGAGCCGGGGCACGACACCGGAGGGGATCTCCGGCTTGAGATAGCTGCCGATCAGCATCTTGTATTTCTCCAGATCAGGCTGGGAGGAATCATCCTTCGTCTTCTCAAAACTCCGTTTCTCCCTCTCGAGAATCTGCTGACCGAGATAGGCAGCGCCGAGACTCCCGGAGACGCAGACAAGATCCTTGCTCCTCGCCCGGACTCTGCGCCCCTTGGTCAACTTAGCCTCTTCGCCGATGGCGGACACGCTGATTGTCAAGCCGTTAGGAGAAGGTGTAAGATCAAGTCCCACGGACTGGAATCCATGTTCCTTGACGGCCGTGACCGCCCCTGACCAAAGCTCCCGGACATGTCCGAAATCTAGTTTGGACGAGAGACCCAGCCTCAAGGAAAGGACCCGGGGCCTGGCCATCGAGGCGTGAATCTCCCCGGCGACGGCACAGACACATTTGTAACCCAGATGCTTCAGCGGGAAATAGGTGAGGTCGAAATCTATCCCTTCGACGAACATCCTGACGGCTGAGACCACGAGGCCGCCGGGGGCCGGCTCGAACGCGGGGTTGTCCGTCCTGACGAGGCCGGTGCCCTCGAACAACAAGGAGAGAGCCTCCTCTTTCCCGTATTCCTTGAAAGATTCTTCTGCCATGGGAACTCTTTTTTACTGATGTATAACACAAAATTAGCACATTTTGTTAAATTTGTGGTATTGATAACACACTATCAGCCATGAAAAGAACCATACTCTTCCTGATGGCAGCCTTGATGGCCCTGCCCGTCAGCGTGTCCGCCAAGAAAGACAAGACCGGCGACGTCAAAGTGATCTCCTACAACATCCGCCTTGGCGTGGCCAAGGACGGCACAAACTCTTGGGAATATCGTTACCCAGCCTCGGCCATGATGATTGAGGACCAGAAACCCGACATCTTCGGTCTCCAGGAGGCTTACGACTTCCAGGTCAAATACCTTGAGGAATATTGCCCGGACTACAAGAGCGTCGGCGTTGGCCGTGAGGACGGAAAGCACGAGGGCGAGCACATGTCCATCTTCTACAACAAGAAGACCACCAAGCTGCTGAAATGGGGCACCTTCTGGCTGTCGGAGACCCCTGAGGTCCCGTCCATGGGCTGGGACGCCGCCTGCTTCCGCACCGCCACCTGGGCTCTTCTCAAGGACAAGGCCAGTGGCAAGAAATATTACTATGTCAACACCCATCTCGACCACGTGGGCTGGCAGGCCCGCAAGAACGGGATGAAACTCATCGTTGACAGGATCGACAGCATCAACCCCAAGGGTCTGCCGATGATCGTGACCGGAGACTTCAACATGAGGATCGACCGTCCGGAATTCGATGACATGAAGAAGATGATGAAGAACGCCCGTGAGGAGGCCGTCAAGACAGACCATCACCAGACCTTCAACGGCTGGGGCAAGGCGGGTCCTGACAGCATCATCGACTATGTGTGGTTCAAGGGATTCAGCTCATGCCCTGTCTACGAGACCATCACCAAGCCTTACATGGATCGCAAATTCATATCCGATCACTATCCTATCACCGCCACTTTAATCTTCTGATGAAAAGAGTTCTACTGATATGGGCCGCCTGCATGGCGGCCTTTATAGCCTCGGCCCAGAAGCCCCTCAAGAATGTGAGGCCGGAGGACGCCGGGATGGACGGGGCGAAACTGGCCCAGGTCGACCGTGTCATTGAGGAATATGTCGCCGACAAGACAATCCCGGGGGCTGTCATCTCCGTAGTCAGGGACGACAAGATCGTTTATCTGAAGGCTTACGGGAACAAATCCCTGGTCCCCAAAGTGGAGCCTATGACCACTGAGACCATGTTCGACCTGGCCTCGGTCAGCAAGTGCGTCGGAACCACGCTGTCCTTCCTTCAACTGATTGAGGACGGCTATGTGCGCCTGACCGACAACGTGGACAGGTATATTCCCGGATTCAAGCCTTGGGAGGATCCCGAGACGGGGGAGAAAGTGGACATCACTATCCGGGACCTGATGACCCACGCCTCGGGTCTCGACGCCTACATCGGGGTTGACGCCTATGTCGCGGAGTTCGGGGAGAACACTCCCGACCTGCTCGAGACTTACATCGCCACGAGGGTGAAAAGGAACTTCCGGCCCGGCACGAAGTGCCTCTATAGTTGCTTGAATTTCATCACTTTACAGAGGATTCTGGAAAGGGTGACTGGCGAGAGACTCTGCGACTATGCGCAGAAGAATGTCTTCGATCCCCTCGGCCTGAAACACACTTGCTATTTCCCGCTGAACGACAAGGCTCCAAGTTTCAGGGACGGGCTCAGGAAGTATTGCGCCCCGACTGAGGTTCAGGCGGACGGCCTGCCTCTCGTGGCCGCCGTGCACGACCCTATCGCGAGAAGGATCAACAGCGGCAACTCGGGCAACGCGGGTGTGTTTTCGAACGCCGAGGACCTGAGCGTGATCTGCTCGGCCTTGATGAACGGAGGCCAGGGAATACTCAGTCCCCTCACTGTCGAACTGATGAGCAAGGCCCCGGTGCAGAACGACCCGAAGGTCGGAAGGGCGCTCGGTTGGGACAAGGACGGATTGAACCCCGGAACCAGGGGTGACATATTCGATCCTGAGACCTCAATCTGGCACACCGGCTACACCGGCCCGTCCATCGTGATCGACATGAAGACCAAGACCGCGGTCGTGCTCCTCGCCAACAGGTGCCATCCTGAGGACAAGGGTAATTTGGCCCGTCTCCGCGCCGTGGTATCGAACATCGTCGCCGGCGCGGTGAACGTAACTGACTGACAGTACCTGAAATGAAGAATTTCGCGTTCCTGATCATGGCCGCCTTGGCCATGATATCGTGTTCCTGTGATTCCACTCTGAGGCTGTCTCGGGAGGACGAAGCCTTCCTGCAGGCCATCTATTCCCCTGAGGTCGTGGGGATTCCTCTCGCTGACGCCAGGAAAGACCTGTGCGTCATGAAGGATGGAGAGATCCGCTCCTATGGCCCGAAAGACAGCCTGTACTTATCGTCCACCGACTATGGCCTGACCTGGAAAAAGCACAGGGCAGAAGGCAGGATGCTCTCCGCGAAGTGGATTCCCGGACTGAAGCTTTGGGTCAAGTGCGACGATCACCTTGATCCTGAAGAGACCGGCACTTTCGCGCTTGTCTCAAGGAAAGGCCCTGAAGATCCTGACCCCACGCGTATAAAGGTAAGTGATACCACCTTCAACTGCGCCTTCTTGCCACAGGTTCTCTCTTCCGGCAGGGTGTTCTTCACCGCCCAGGTGAACGACCGGAGCTCGCAGGCCGGATTCTTCTATTCCGACGATGGCTGCAAGACCTTCAGCCATGTGGTTCTGCCCCCGATACCCCCTCAAGAACCCGTGTATCCACACAAGGGGCTCAGGTGGTCGGTTGGGAGCGGCTCGGAACCCGTGGCCTGCGAGATCGGGAAAGACAGTCTGATGATGCTCCTGCGTAATTCAAGGGACTGTTTCTACCAGGCCTTTTCCTATGATGGCGGAAGTTCCTGGACCGAACCGGAGCCGTCTCCGTTCCAAGGCACCGACACGACCCCTTTCATCCTGCGGCTGAAAGATGGAAGGATACTTGTTTTCTGGAACAATACCCGTCCCTTGCCGGAACTTTCGCACGAGGGTGACGCGCTATGGATGAAGGCGATCAGGGACGGCTTGGGAGAGGACTTTTTCACCAACAGGGATGCCAGCCACGTCGCCATAAGCGATGACGGAGGACGTATCTGGAAGGGGGCGAGGGAACTGTACCTGAACGGAATACGCAACAATCCCGACTTTCGGTTCATAGGTACCCGCGAGTCGTCGAACGACAAGAGCGTCCACCAGTTCCAAGCCATTGAACTGCCCTTAGGAAAGGTGCTCGTGGCCCTCGGGCAGAACGAGGTGTCAAGGAAGATGCTGATCTTCGATCCCGACTGGCTATACGAGAAAGACAGGGAAGAGGACTTCAACGAGGGTCTGGTCAATGTCTCCACGCAGGTCTATGTGAAGAGCAGTCCCGGACACACTCCGGTCAATGGCCATTGCGCCTACAACCGGACCAACGGGGCTCTGAAGGCAATCGACCCCGGCGGGTACCGCCAGGAAGCCGTGCAGATCTGCAGGATCGACGACCCGCGTCTTGTGAGTCCCATCCAAGGAGTCGTGTGGAATTTCCCGGCATCTCTCAAGGGAGAGGTCGTGGCTGAACTCTACCTGGCGGACGAGGCTGTGAACATATCCCTGAGCGACTGCTGGTTCAACCCGTGCGACAGTTACGCGCCGGAGTCATCGCTGTTCACATTCCATCTGGATTCGAAGAAGTTCCCTATCCGGGAGTACCATGAAGTCAGTTTCGGATATGATTTAGGCGAAGGGGTCTGCCGGATGTACATCGACGGACGGCTGGACAGTGAGCGCGAGATTTCCAAACCATACAGTCTAGGCCTGTCCTATCTCATCATCCAGTGCGACGCCCCCGCCCCCTGCGAGGGAACCTACCTGCGGAAGATCACCGCCCACGGAATTTAACCCTTTTCCGCTCCTGAAAGTGGTTTTTGCGCTGGTACGGAAGTGTTTGAATATAAGTACTTTATACAATCAGATGGTGCCGAAATCGGCACCATCTGATTGTGTTATAACCTAATAATCAACACCTTCCATACCAGCCTAAATTAGTTCGCGGATTATCTCATCTGAAACGAAGAACCGGGACTCGGGGATCCTTATATACCGGTTGGTGCCCTTCGACGGGCTCAAGGACCGGAGGGGCCGGGAGAACCGGACTAGGGCGTTTTCCGATAGGAGGCGGTCAACCGGCTCGTCACCGGCGAGGGAGCGGAGCTCCTCCTCAGGCATGCCTATATCGGTCCTCAAAGGAAGCATTATCCTCTCGATCCTGATGTCCTCGGGAGTCAGGATCTCCTCTTCCCGGGAATATGTCGCCAGTCGACCGTCTCTCAAGCGGCGGGGAATCTCCTGAGCATTCCAAGATCTAACGGAAGTCGCTGACAATGAATGCGCTCCGGGGCCGAGACCGACATAGGGCACCCTCTTCCAATAGGCGCTGTTGTGGATGGCCTCACGGCCTGGAAGGGCGAAATTCGATATCTCGTAATGACGATAACCAGCCGCCCCAAGCTTCTCGCAAAGAAGATCATATTGACGGCGGCATTGCTCATCGGAAGCCTCGACGTATTTGCCCCGCTGGATCATTCTCTCCAGGGCGCTGTCTTCCTCGACAGAGAGCTGGTAGGCGGATATGTGCTCCGGACCAAGGGCGAGGGTCTTGTCAATCGTGTCGGCCCAGGTACTGTCGTCGAGTTGGGAAAGACCGAATATCAGGTCGAGGCTAATATTCCCTGCTCCGCATTGGCGCAGGATCCGGAAGGCCTCAATGGCCCTGGCCGAGTCGTGACGGCGGTTCATCCATCTCAAAATCCCGTCGTCGAACGACTGGACTCCCATGCTGAAGCGGTTGACGCCAAGGCTCATAAGGCCTTTCACATATTCCTCCCCCTTCTCCACAATGTCCTCCGGATTCACCTCGATGGTGAACTCCCCTTCAGCCCCTTCCGGCGACCAATCAATAGCAGTGACGATACGGGAAAGGACTTCTAGGGGAAGGACCGAGGGGGTGCCGCCGCCGATGTAGAGGGTGTTGACTGCCGATGTGGCGGCTATCTCGTCGCGGCGGGCGGCTATCTCGGCGATCACCGCATCGGCGAAAGCGTCGAACCCTTCGACCCCTTCGACTGGCTCAGGGACCGGAAGGGCCGGAGGAACACAAACGGAGAAGAATCCGCAGTAGGTGCAGAAACTCTCGCAGAAAGGTATGTGAAGGTAGATCACCGCCTAACGCAGCAGGAGCTCGGTCTTGCCGAGGAAAGCCTGCGCGGTGTAAGCTTCGATCGTGTAGATGCCCGGCTGGTAGGACGGGATGTCGTTGAGATAGATGCTCAGGTCAACCTCCTTGCCCTGATAGTCAACCTCGCGGGAAGCCGAGGCGACCATTGTCTGGCCGTTGTAGGTGAACGAGGTCTGGTTGCTGTTGGTCAGGAGAATCCCCTCAGGATCCTTGACACGGATGTACACCCTGACGGGTCCCTTCGGCGCGAGCTCGTTCTCGACAAGGCTCAAGGAGGCAAGAAGCCTCACGACCCTGCTGCTCCGGTCAGTGACCTTGTCAGAGGCGTTGTAACCAGCGACACTGAGTCCCCTGGACTTGATCACGGAACCCGCGGCCACCTGGCCGGTCAAGCTCTCGACCTGACCCTTCAACTCGGCGTTCTCAGCCCGGCTCGTGGCCGCCTCCTTACGGGCGGCGGCCGCGTCGGCGGTCAGCTTGTGGTTGAGGGTGTTAAGGGAATCGATCTGGACGATGTAATTTCTCATGATGCTCCTCAACGTGCCAAGCTCCTTCTCGTACTGACGCATCTTGGCGCGGTTGGTAGCCTCTGTCTTCTGGATCCTCTCGATCAGCTGGTTGACCTCCTCCCTGGAGGAGTCAAGCTGGCTGTTAACGGACTCATATTCAGAGGAAAGACTGTCGTAGTCTCCCTTGAGGGCTATCATCTGCTGGGTGAGGTCTTCCTTCTCGGCGTTAAGATCCTTGACAAGGGAAGACTTGGTAGTCCACACATAGGCGAGGCCGGCGGCCATAAGGGCCGCGACAGCGACAAGCGCCCACATGACGTTCTTCAAACTCTTGTTCTTCTGCTCCTGCTCTTCGCGCTGACGGCGCTCCAGGATAGGGTCAATTTCTGCCATAATCAATCAGTTGAATTCTTGTTTCAAACGCGAAATTACGAAAACTATTTCTTTTTCGTATATTTGTGAATACAGCAAAAAACGGGCAACAACATGAAATACCTTATCAGAAGCGTAAAATACTTCATCTGGTTCGCGCTCATCCTGACCATCACTATGGTGATCATGTCCCTTCTCGGGCTGGTTGAGCTTAACCTCGACTCGATGTTCAAGGACGGGGTGAAATCCGTCTGGCAGATAGCCGCGTTGTTCCTTGTCTTGGCTTTCGTGTACCCTGTCTCTGGCTTCATGAAAAAAGATGTCCTGATTCCGGGAGAATACCAGGACATCCGAGACGGAGTCATAAAGATCATGGAATCAAAGGGATACATGCTTGAGACCGAGGAGGGGGAGAATATGACTTTCCGCTTCCGTTCCTGGGCGATGAGGGCGTTCAAGATGTTCGAGGACCGGATCACGCTCACCCGTACCCCGAGAGGTTTCCACGCGGAAGGCCTCAGGAGGATCGTGGTGAGGATTGTGGGGACTCTGGAATACGCTTTTATGGACAAAGGGCAAGATGTTTACTCAAAATAACCGATTATGAAGAGAGAAGTTGAATTCAAGACCGTCATCACGGTGAACGACCCCATCAGCGCGCGCATGGTCGCCGGGATGCTGATGGAGAACGGGATTCCGGCCGCCGTGTTCGGCGAGGACTCCACCGCCCTTCTTAACGGAGTCGGGAATATCGATGTGAAGGTCAACGCCGACGACTACGACGCCGCCATGGAGTTGATCAACTCACCCGGAGAGGACATAGAAGAAGAAGAGGGAGAGGAAGATGCTGAGGATTAATCCTTTCCGCCGTTAACAATCTTGGCGGCGGCCTCAAGGGCTTTGTAAAACTCTTCTCCGTAGAGACTTGTCAATGGCTCGCGGAGGAATTCGTGGACACGGATTCCTTCGCGTTTTCCTTTCTTGAAAGCGTCTTCGCAAAGATGCCAGCGATGCAGGTTCAAAGCCTGGCCTCCGTTGCTGAGCTTGGTCACACGGATCGGGTACAGCCAACAGGAACGGGGCTTACGGAACGAGCATGTCCCCTCGAAGAAGCATCTCTCTACCGAGCAGAGACAACTGCCGTCTTCCTGGAATAGAGTGTAGGCGCACTCCCCGCTCCCGTCCACAATCGGGGTCACGATGTCCCCGTCCCGGTCTATGATGAAGAAACCGTCTTTCTCGACTTGCGCGCGCCCTTCCGGACGCATAAGTCTTGAATAGACAGGATATTCCTTCTCAAGATCATCCAGCTCCGCCTCCTCCAGGGGGGCTCCGCTGTCACCGATGACGCAGCATATTCCTTTACAGACGGGATAGTCGCACGCGAAGAACTCAGTGACAACCTCTTCCGAGACGAGGATGTCACCTATCTGGATTATCGTGCCGTGATTATTTCCGGGGGTTGACGACATATTCCACTCTTGTTCCTCCGGCGAAGGCGCCGAAGATTGCCTTGACCTTGTCGGGGGTGACGCCGTTTATCTTCTCGGTGTAGCCCGTCAGGACATCCTTGCCGGCGGAGTACCTCGTCAGGATGGCGTCGGCGTAGAACGAGGGATCGGCGAGCGACATCGTGTAATCGTTGGTGAATAGGGATTTCAACGAGGCCAGCTCAGCCCCGTCGACCGGCCCGGCGAACACCTGGTCGATGACCTTCCTCGCCGCCAACTGAGCCTCCCGCAAGCGTGAGACACCGCCTTCCACCTCCGAGGGAAGGCCGGAGTCCGGGACAGGCTCGATCGCTATATTCAATTCCATCATCTCTTTGGGGTAGGTAATGAACCTCCCGTCCATCTTGATGTGGAAGCCATGAAGAGCCATGGTTCCAGCCAGCCTCCGGGCTAGATACAAGGCCGCTATCCTGTATGTCATGTAGGTCTCCGTCGACAGCGGCTGAAGGGCGGCGAGGCCGATATTCACACCCGCGTTGTCCCCTTCCGCTACGCTCTCGAAGCCACCGGAGCGAAGCTGGAAATTGGACGCCTGCCTGGGCGACACAGTCCTGCTGACCCTGAACCCTCCTATTGTCTTGGCGAGATATTTCTGCACCTCCTCCGAGGGAAGCTCCCCGACCAGCACGATCACACCGTCGCCGCAACGAAGGAACTCGTTGGAGAAGAACGCCTCGGCGTCGGACAGGGTGGTGGGAGTGAGCCCTGAAGGGGTCTTGACCTCGGTGTAGTTGTTGTCGGGATAGAGGAGGCTGTCCATCACGGCCGTCTGCATGGAGGCGGTCTCGATCTTCCGGTAAGCCTCGAACCCGGCCGGATCGGCCTTTCTCTCGTTGGCGATTGAGAGCAGGGCCTTCATCACAAGGGCATAACGGTTAGAGGGGGCCGAGCCGGAGATCCTGAGATCTGTGGCGGAGACCCGGGTCTCAATGTCCACCCCGTTGGCTCTCAGCACATTGATGAAATCCTTCCCGGGAAGACCGGAGACGCGGAGCCGGGACATCATGTCGGAGAAAAATGCTCCCTCGCCTCGGGGAAGATCCCTCACCGAGGAGAAACCACCCTTTATCATCATCGAATAGGAGAAACTCCCTCCCGTGGCCATCTTCTTGTAGATGACCCTCATGTCGTTCTTGAAAGTCCATAACTCGCCCCCGGAGACCGGCTCAGCCGCTATAGCCTTGATCTTGGACTTCTCCCTGTCGGGACTGAGAGCGGTTGTGTCCCCCGCCTCGGCCCTCCACTTGAACACGGGCTTGTCTAGCGTCGCGACACCGTTCCAGGTGGACTTGAACATCATCTGGTAGATCCAATCGTCGTGGTTCTCCTCCTTCCCCTCCCAACGCACCGTGGCGTTGTCGGTGTCCTCCAGAAGCGCTGAGACGTAGTTGTTGAAAAGGTCCGCCTCGGCCTCAAGGGACATATTCTTGGAAGAGAAGAACTTGGCCTTGGTGGAAGTGAGGGCCAGGTCGGAGCCGAACAGATAGTTCGCCACGCATTGACGCACCAGCTCATCGTTGCTCGACCCGCCAGAGAGGGACTTCAGCACGGAATCCTTGAACACTCTGTACTCGTCTCCCGACACGGGTTTGGAGCTGATCTCCGCCAATGTGGAGGAAAGCGCCACAGTGGCGGGAATCAACTGATCCTCATCCATTTCCAGTCTGACGACAAAATGCTCGTCCCCGGGGGAATCCGAGCTTCCGGAATAGCTCGACACCATCTTGCTGACCGGGATGCCACGGGAGATCAAGGTCTCCTTGAGTCGGTCTTTCACGATCTCTCCCAGCACGGTGGAGTAAAGCCTTGAGATGAAAGGCTGGATCGTGTTCATCTGCTCTGAGGGAGTCCTGGGGGAACGGAAATCCACCTCCACCGACGCTTTGTCGGAGGGAGTGAAGGACCAGCTCGTCTCCTCAGAGGGGACCCATGAATAAGCCTTGGGGGTGTAGGACGTGGTCCTGGAGGGAACCATCAGGGAGAAAACCTTCATCTTCTCTATGATGGCGCTGGCGTTGATGTCCCCGGAGACTATCACCGCGTGCTTGCGAGGCTGGGTCGCGATTATGTCGAAGAGCATCAGAAGGGTGGTGTCCGACGCGGCGGCGTCAAACATCGGCACAGTGTCGAAGCGGAACAGGGTGGCGTCGTCGACATAGGATATGTAACCCTCGGGACGGCAGCCTATTCCCTTCCTGGACAGGAACTTATAAGGGATTGTCTTATTGAAGTGCGGAAGAGCGGAAAGCTCCGACCTGGCCGCGAGGGTGTCTGTCATCCCCCTGCGGACAATGGCGAAATCGGCGAAACCTTTCAACTTGGGATTGGTCACCAGATAGTAGGAGATCCCGTTAGGAAGCTCCCCTCTTGTGATGGACGCGTCTTTCTGCAAAGGGGGCAGGTTCTGCGATGGCATGCTTATTGAAAAGCCAACCAAAGCGGAACAAACGAGGAATATGAGTGACAGTTGACGCATAATTCGCGCGACCCTTTAACGCAAAATTAAACAATAATGTGCTATTGACGCAATTTTTTTATTACTTTTGTCCCTGTTCGTCCTGTAAGAAAAAGTTGAACTTAAATACGATAAAGATGAAAAAATTGATCCTTGCCATCGCTTCTCTGGCCCTCGCCGCCGGAATCGCTTCCGCCCAGGACATGGCCCAAGCGACAGAACTCTACAACAATGGAGCCACAGCGATCTCGATGAAAAACTGGACAGAGGCCCTCGATTGCTTCCAGAAAGCTCTCGAGATGGGTACCGCCATCGGCGAAGAGGCCGAGGAACTCGTCGCGAACTGCAAGACCGCTATTCCCGGGGTCTCACTTGAGATCGCGAAAGATTTGATTAAGGAGAACAAATTCGACGAGGCCTTCGCCAAGGTCGATGAGGTTGCCAAGATAGCCGAGGAATATGGCAATGAGGATGTGGCCCTCCAGGCCAATAAACTCCGCCCTGAGATTCTCCTCAGGAAAGGAAACGCCGCTGAGGAAGGTGCCGACAAGGACTACGCCACCGCCGCTGACTGCTATGCCAAGGCTTACGCCATAGACACGACCGCCGGCAAGACCGCCCTCCGCCTGGGTGCCGCCCTCAAGAAGTTGGGCAAGGACGCCGAGGCCATCGAGGCCTTCCAGCACGCCGGTTGGAACGGAGAGAAAGACCAGGCCAACAAGCAGATCTCGACCATCTACCTTCAGGACGCCCAGGTCGCTCTCAAGGCCAAGAAGTTCGCCGAGGCCATCGCCGCCTCCGAGAAGGCCAACTCTTTCGCCGAGAACGCCAACGCTTACCTGATCGCCGGACAGGCCGCCCAGGGACTCAAGAAGAACAACGACGCCATCAAGAACTTCGAGAAGTATCTTGAGCTCAAGCCCACCGCTTCCAACGCCTCCGGTATCGCCTTCACCGTGGCCGCTCTCTATCAGCAGCAGAAGAACAACGCCAAGGCTATCGAGTACTACAAGAAGGTCCAGAACGACCCGAAACTGGGAGCCCAGGCGAAACAGCAGCTAACCGCTCTTGGAGCGAAGTAATGACTGACCTTGAACTTCTCGCCCCGGCGAGAAACGCTGACATCGGCATCGCGGCCATCGACTGCGGTGCCGATGCGGTATATATCGCGGGGCCGGAGTTCGGAGCGAGGCAGGACGCCGGCAACTCGATGGAGGATGTCCGGCGGCTCTGCGAATATGCCCACAGGTTCGGGGTCAGGATATTCCTGACACTCAACACTATACTTTACGACTCGGAACTCCCGGAGGCCAAGAGGATTCTCGAGGAGGCCCGGGAGACCGGTGTGGACGCCGTGATCGCGCAGGATCTGGCGGTGTTCGAGATGCAGCGGGGGGAGAATGAGATCCTTCGCTTCGCTCAGGATGACAGAGGTTGTCATTCTGAAGAGGCCGAAAGGCCGATGAAGAATCTTCAGGTGCACGCCTCCACCCAATGCGCCATTCGCACTCCGGAGCAGGCCCGGCTCTATGAGAGCCTCGGCGCGTCCAGGCTGGTGCTGGAAAGGCAGCTTTCCCTGGATCAGATCCGAGCCATCAGGGAGGCCGTGAGTTGCGAGTTGGAGTTCTTCGTCCACGGGGCCCTATGTGTCTGTTACAGCGGGAATTGCTACATGTCTGAGGCCGTGGCCGGAAGGAGCGCCAACCGGGGCGCATGCGTCCAGGCTTGCAGGTCGCTGTACGACCTCCGGGACGGGAACGGGAAAACTATCATCAAGAATAAGGCGCTGCTTTCCCTGAAGGACTACAACCTGATCGGAAGACTCTCCGACCTGGCGGAGGCGGGAATATGCTCATTCAAGATCGAGGGCAGGCTTAAGAATATCTCCTATGTCCGCAATGTCGTGAGGGCATATTCGCTCGCCCTTGACGAGTTGGTGACGAGGAATCCCGGAAAGTATCGCCGGGCCTCGTTCGGCAGGGTCGAGGGAGGGTTCTCGCCTGATCTCGGGAAGACTTTCAACAGGGGCTACACAGAGTTATTCATCAACGGGAAACGGGGGAAATGGTCGTCCATGGACGCCCCCAAATCGGTTGGCGAGGAGGTGGGGACAGTCATCCGTATCACATCGGGCCGCCATGACGCGCCCTATGCCTCGCAGCCGTCTATATATTCGGAAATAATTGTAAGACAGGACAATCCGACGGTTCAGCTCCGTAACGGGGACGGTTTCTCTTTTATCACTAAGGACGGTTCGGAGATCCGAGGATTCAGGGGAGACATTTGCCGCGGCGCGAGGATCGTCTGCCGGGATGTTCCTGGATTGTATGTCGGCGCCAGGCTGAGGAGGAATTTGAGTGTCTCCTTCGAGAGGGAGATGGAAGCCAATCTTCCTGAGCGCAGGATTCCGGTCGAAGTCAGTATAACAGTGACGGCGTCGCCGGACCCGGACGGCGTACCGGCGTACATGATCGCCATCAAAGCGAAAAGTGAGGACGGAAGGACGGTGGAGTTCGATTTGGACGGGGGGAATGAGACCGCCGCGAACCAGGAGCGGATGGAGGCGATGTTCCGGACACAAATAGGGAAGGCTGCGGGAATATATTCATTCTCAATGGCTTCGCTTGAAGTCCGGACCTCGGACGGCAGTCTGCCCTTCCTGTCCGCCGCCACCCTGAACGGCATCCGCAGGGAGATCGCCCGGAGGCTGGATCAGATGGAGGGTAGTGGAAGACCCTTCGCTTCGCTCAGGGTGACAGGTGATGATGTTGTTGTTATAGGTGATGATGTTGTTGTTATAGGTGATGATGTTGTTGTCATAAAGGAGCGCTGTCATCCTGAACGAAGTGAAGGATCTGCGTCAGAGCGCCTCTCTCCCCTCTCGGAAACCATTGATTATAAATCGAATATCTCCAACACCGTCGCCCGCAAAGTTCTCCGCCGCCTCGGGGCGGGACCCGTCGAGGACGCGTTCGAGCTGTCACATAAAAAAGATGCCGAGCTGATGCGGAGCAAGTATTGCGTCCGTCACGAGCTCGGCATGTGCCTGAAGGATTCTTCGAGGACCGGTGGCATGACCGGCGACCTCTACCTGGTCAACAACGGCAGGCGCTACCGCCTCGGCTTCGACTGCGCCGCCTGCGAGATGACCGTGTCGGTATGAAAAACCACTTTCGAATATAGCTCCCCAAGAGCCCTGATGGCGTTTTGGATCTCAAGGACACGTTTGGGAGAAGGCTTTTTGAATCCGTTGATATAGTCGCGGATGAGGGTCGGATTGATGCCGGCGAACTTGCCGAAACCAGAGATATTGATCTCACTATGACTCATAAAGAAGGCTTGAAGAGGAGTCGGGATGGCATCTTCGTACTCGAAGCTTTCGAAACTGACATCAACCCCAAGTTCCGGCCAATGAATACCTTCAAAGCCAAATCTATATGCGTTTCGCTGATCTTCAGAAGCCTCCGCAAGCTCCGGATACCAGGCAAGAGACTGCTTCAATTCTCTTCCCTCAGAATCTTCACCATAGAGGAACTCCTTGTCAAACCAGATTTTTCTGACCCTCATATTCTTTTGTTTTTAAAGAAAACCTTCCAACTGTTCACAATGGTTTCCCTATTCTCTTCCAAAACAGTTTCAATCCTCCTAAGATCACCAGCCTTGATTCCTTTGGAATAACTCTTAACAAACCGTTGGTCTTCCAAATCGTACACCGCGTAACCTTCAGCTCATTCAATGTGGACATGGACTGGCTTATGTTCCCTGCTGAAAAAGAAGTAGGTGAAACCAAATAATCTGAAAACTTCAGGCATACAAAAATAAGTATTAAAATTAACACTGACAAATATTAGTTGAAGGTGAAGGTGACGGAGGTGTCGCCGTAGCGGTTGGCGACGCCGTTGTTTTTCTCGAAGAAGTTGGAGGAGAGTTTGCCCCGCCAGACAATGTCGTCGTTACGGTGGTAGGGGAACTCGACAGTGAAACCATAGGACTTCGACTTGATCTTCACCTCGCCGGTGGCCTTCCAGGTGGTCATCTTCCCGCCATCGTCCTCATGGATCAGGAACACGCACTCTGTAAGCTGAGGAGACCATTCGGACACGAGAATAGTGTTGTACCTCATGGATGACCCGACCTGCCTCCTCTTCACCTTGATCATAAGGTCGGTGATCTCAGGGGTATATTTGGTGAGATCGGCCGCCACTTCCGCCGTGAACGCTTTCAGCGAGCCGCATTTTATGAAGAACTCGCTCCCGCCGGACAGCCAGGAATCGTACTGGTTGTGAGCCTTGAACTCTTTCAGTCTAAGGGTTTTAAATTCCGTCGATGTCCTCGTCTCCACAGGTTCGGGACGGAGCTTGGCCAGCATCTGCGGAGTCATCGCCCCGGCGTCCTCGTTCCAGTTCACGACCCAGACCGGGTTGCTCTTGGCATATTCCTCGTTGACGGTGATCTCCTTGACTATCCACGAGCCGTCCGGCAGCGATTCCCTCATGAAACCGATGTTGGACTCAAGAGCCAGCTCTGACCCGTAGGTGATGACAGGCATGGATCTACCGTCCCAGTCCTCGGAGTATGGCCAGTAAATCTGCAAACCAGAGGAGGAGAGACCCTCTTTCAGATCGCCAGAGACCATAGAGGACAGAGGGGTGGAGTATTCCACGGCGGACCTGGTGCCTGAGAGCTCATCACCCACTCCCCGACCGGGAGAGGAGAACATGTCCGCGAAGGTGTATTCCTCATCGTAACCATTTAAGGATGAGGCATCCACGGCATCGTGAACCTCCTTGACCTGATCCAGGCCGAGGGGCAGGTCGACCAGCATCCGGGCGACGGCTCGGGGGCTGACCTCGAGAGACATGGAGGGAATCTCCGGAGAGAGAACGACCGGTTCGGTCTCGTCGCACGCCTGAGTCGACAGGACGGCGACAGCGAAAAGCGACAGCGACAACAGCTGGGACGTTTTTCTCATAAAGCTGAAATTTCTCATTTTGAATAAGTTTTTGAGGTTTAACTATTACGGTACAAAGGGACAAAAAATCATCCGTGGAACAAAAGATTCCACGGATAATAATCAAAACACGGCCCACATGGGCCCACAGGGCCTATTTTGAAAAGAGAACGAAGCGGTTTTTCCCGAAAAAATCATTCAGGATCCTGGATTCGGAGAAGCCCGCTTCCAGAAAGACATCCCTTGTCTGAGGGCCAAGATCCTCGTTGATCTCGACTATCCCCGTCCCTCCGGGCGAGAGAAGACGCCCGGACCACCTGGCGACGGCGCGGTAGAAGACCAACGGGTCCCCGTCGGGGACGAATAAGGCCAGATGGGGCTCGAAACCAACGACATTGAGACGCATGGACTCTCTTTGAGACTCCATGATGTACGGGGGATTGGAGAGAATCAGGTCAAAGCTCTCTGGCTCGAAGGGAATCTCATCCCGGAGTATGTCATATTCAATAAAAACCGGTCTATGGGAGCCTGTGGCCTCGATTTCCTCTGAGAAATCCTGGCCGCGGGCGATCTCTAAAGCCGCGGGAGATATGTCGATCCCGAAGGTCTCGGCGCCCTTGGCCTCCAAGGCCATCGTCCAGGCTATACAACCCGACCCGGTACAAAGGTCAAGGATCCTCTTGGCCGGGAACTTCAACGCCTCCTCGCAAAGGGACTCTGTCTCGGGCCTCGGGATCAGCACGTCGGGGGTCACCTTGAATCGCCGGCCGCGGAACTCGGCATGGCCAAGAACATATTGGAGAGGCTCCCCCTTCGAGAGTCTCTCCAAATCCTTGAATATTCCCGAAGACTCCTCGACAGGGAAATCCGGGTCAGTGATGTAGGCGTATCGGGCGACTCCTAACCTGCTCTCGCAGAGAGACATAAGGATGTTCCTGGCCTCCTCGGCAGGATAGAGAGGCTCAAGAGCCGTCAACCCGCCCCGCAGGAAATCCTTCAGCGAGGTCATGAATTCTCGATTATCCCCGTGAAGAAGTCGGTGATGTCCATCCCGGCGGTCTTGACCATCTTCGGCACGAGAGAGGCGCTCGTCATCCCCGGAATAGTGTTGACCTCAAGGAAATACAGGCCGTCCTCACTCATGATGTAGTCAACCCTGACCAGGCCCTTGCAACCAAGGTGGGTGTAAATCTTCCTTGTCACCTCCTGGATATGGGCGCTGACGGCCTCGTCGACCGGCGCCGGGCATATCTCCTTGCTGTTCCCGTTGTATTTCGCGTCGTAGTCGAAATAATCGTTGCCCGTGACTATCTCGATGATCGGCAGGGACTTGACCTCACCCTTGTCGGTGTAGGCGGCGCAGGTGAACTCGCGCCCGTGAACGCCCTGCTCGATGATCACTGTCGGGCCCTCGGAGAAGGCGAACTTGACCGCCTCCTTGAGATCCTCCGGCTTGAATACTTTAGTGATACCGAAACTTGAGCCGGCGTCCGTGGGCTTGACAAAAACCGGGAACCTCAGAGTGGCGGAGGCTTTGCGGCAGACCTCATCCAGATCCATCCCGCTTCTGGCGAACACGTCGGGAGCGAGGCGGACGAAGTCGACCTCATGGAGGTAACCCTTGCAGGCGAACTTGTCAAAGGCGACCGCTGACACGAACGACCCGCAGCTGCTGAAGGGGATGCCGAGCATCTCAAGATAACCTTGAAGCAGACCGTTCTCCCCCGGGGTCCCGTGTTGCATGATGTAAGCGAAATCGAATTTGATCTTCTCCCCGTAGACCTTGACCGAGAAGTCAGTCTTGTCCACCTCCGGCCTGGCTCCTTCCGGGAACGGGACCCTCATGGCGTCTCGCTTCTTCATGGCCACGAGCCTCCACTCGCCGAAGCGGGCGAATATCTCGTAGACATCATATTCGGAACCATCGATCCGGGAAGCCGTGAACTCTCCGCTACGGCATGAGACTTCCCACTCGGAAGAGTCGCTGCCATAGATCACGGCGATCTTGCTGTACTTGCCCATATCGTTTATTCAAAATAGTAATCCTCGATCTTTGTCACCTCCTCGGAGACCTCGGTGTCGCTTCCGGTGCAACCCAGGCCGTCCACAACCCCGGCGGGGGCGATGAACCTGTCGTTGGCGGTTATGCCAAGGGTCCCGTCGGCGAGAACCTTCCTCATGAATATTCCCCAAGTCGGGAGGGACATGTTGGCGCCCTGGCCGAGCGAGGTCGACTGGAAGTGGACCTGCCGATCCTCCGCCCCTGTCCAGACACCGGCCACGAGGGTGGGAGTGTAGCCTATGAACCATCCGTCGGAATTGTCGTTGGTGGTTCCGGTCTTGCCGGCGATCTCACCCATGAGATTGTAGCGGTAGCGGAGCCTGCTGGCTGTTCCGCCCTGGACGACGCCTTGCATGAGATTGACCATGAGATAGGCGGTGTTCTCCCCGATGGCCTCGCGCCTCTTGCCGGTGAACTCGCTCAGGACATTGCCTTTGCTGTCCTCTATCCTTGTGACGAATAGAGGTGTGACATAGACTCCCCTGGAGGGGAAGGTGTTGTAGGCGGCGACCATCTCCCACAAGCTGATGTCGGCCGGGCCGACACAGAGAGCCGGCACCTCGTCGATGTGGCTCTGGACTCCCATCCTCCTCATCATGTCAGCCATGGCCTCCGGGCCGAACTGCTTCATGAGGTAGGCGGAGATGTTGTTGGAGCTGTTGGTCAAGCCCCATTTGAGGGTGACGGTCTTGCCTATCCACTCGTCCTTGTCGGTACTCCTGGGCGTCCAGGTGTCACCGCCGGGAATCTCGAAAGTCTGGGGAAGGTCAACCACCTTGTCGCACGGGGTCATGCCCTCCTGCATGGCGAGGGTGTAGAGGAACGGCTTGATCGTCGAGCCCACCTGACGCTTTCCCTGACGCACGTTGTCGTATTTGAAATACCTGTAGTTCGGTCCTCCAACATAGGCCTTGACATGGCCGGTGCCGGGCTCCATCGCGACAAAAGCCGTCCTCAGGATGGACTTGTAGTAGAGAATGGAGTCGTCCGGGGTCATCGTGGTGTCGATGTAGCCCTTCGCGTTGTAGGCGAACACTCGCATCCGCTCCGGATCGGAGAAGGTCTTAAGGATCTGGGAGTCTGTCTTCCCGGCCTTCTTCAGCATCCTCCAACGGTCGCTCCAGCGGCGGGCCTGGTTCATGAGCCTCTCCCGAGTCGCCTGGTCTATGTCATTCGAGAACGGGGCGTGGGCCTTGGAGCGCAGGTCCTTGACAAAATCCGCCTGCAAGTCCCTCATCCTCTCGGAGACAGCCTCCTCGGCGTATTTCTGCATCTTGTAGTTGATGGTCGTGTAGATCCTGAGGCCATCCATGTCGAGGTCGTACCTGGACCCGTCGGTCTTAGTGTTTTTCTCGAGCCATCCGTAGAGCTCGTCGTCGGTCCACGCGAGGGAGTCAGCCACATAGTCCTCGCGGATGGTATAGTCCGAGCGGCGGGGCTTGGTGGCCGTCATCACCCTGCGGATCATGTCCCTGAAATAAGGGGCGCGGCCGGAGTTGTGGTCCTGGATCTCGTAGTCCAGGACGATAGGGATCTCCCTGATCGAGTCCCTCTGATGCTTGTCCAGATAGCCGGCCTTCTCCATCTGCCCGATAACGAAGTTCCTTCTGTTCAACGCCTGATCGGGATTAAGGGCGGGATTGTATCTCGTGGGCTTGTTGACCATACCCACCAGCATCGCGCTCTCCTCGACTGTCAGGTCGGCCGGGGCTTTCCCGAAGAAGGTCTCGGACGCGGCCCGCACCCCGTAGGCGCCGCTGCCGAAGAAGATGGAGTTGAGATACATGGTCATGATCTCGTCCTTGGTGTAGTCCCTCTCCAGCTTGACGGCGGTGATCCACTCCTTTAGCTTCACCCACACCATCTTCATCTGGTATATTCCCGGAACCTTGCGGCCCACATCCATACGGGGATAGAGGGTCTTGGCCAACTGCTGGGTGATGGTGCTGCCTCCTCCCTGGTTGGACCTCCGCATCAGGATTGTCTTGAAGAGGACGCGCCCCAGGCCCTTGAAGTCTATCCCGGAGTGCTTGTAGAACCGGATGTCCTCGGTGGCCACCGCGGCGTGGACGATGTTCGGGGAAAGCTCCTCGTAGGTCACGTAGGTCCTGTTCTCGATGTGGAACGTCGCCAGAATCTCTCCGTCCTCCGCGAGAACCTGGGTGGCGAGTTTGCTGTCAGGGTCCTCAAGCTCCTTGAAAGAGGGGATGTCGGCGAACATCCAGACGATCAGGATCATGAATATCAGGAACAGAACCGGAAGCGTGATCAGGATCCAGAACCATTTGCTTATTTTCTTTTTTGTCTCAGGCGTCATAATAAAGACAAATTTATAACAAAATTTGGAAAATTGCCCGGTTTATGGTTTACTTTGCGGAACGAAACATCGGACATACAACTATGAACAACTTGCAAATTAAACGAACATGGCAGACAATCTAGTTATCGTCGAGTCTCCCTCAAAGGCCAAGACCATCCAGCGATTCCTTGGGAAAGATTTCTTGGTCAAGTCCAGCAGAGGGCACATCAGAGACTTGCAGGACAATAAGTTGAGTGTGGACGTGGAGAAGGGGTTCGCCCCGGAATATGTTGTCCCGGCCGACAAGAGAAGGGTGGTGGCGGATCTCAAGAAGGCCGCCGGCGCCGCCTCGATGGTGTGGCTCGCGTCTGATGAGGACCGTGAGGGGGAGGCCATCTCCTGGCATCTTTTCGAGACTCTCGGGCTAGACAAGGGAAACACCAAAAGAATTGTGTTCCACGAGATCACAAAGGACGCGATCCTGAACGCCGTGAAGAACCCCAGGGACATAGACATGAACCTTGTGAACGCGCAGCAGGCCAGGCGTGTCCTCGACAGGCTTGTCGGCTTCGAGCTCTCTCCTGTCCTTTGGAGAAAGGTCCAGCCGAGACTCTCGGCGGGCAGGGTGCAGTCCGTGGCGTTGAGACTGGTCGTCGAGAGGGAGAAAGAGATCATGGCTTTCGTCAACGAGCCCTTCTACAAGGTGAGCGCCGTCTTCCATCCCGAGGGCCATCCCGCCTCCGTCAAGGTCAAGGCCGTTCTGGACGCCAGGTTCCGCGGGGCCGGTGAGGCCAGAGGCTTACTTGAGGACTGCGTCGGCGCCAGGTTCACGATATCGAATGTCGAGAAGAAAGAGGCCGTGAGGAATCCCGCCCCTCCTTTCACGACATCCACCCTCCAGCAGGAGGCGGCCAGGAAACTGCGTTTCCCTGTCAGCGTGACCATGAGAGTCGCCCAGACTCTCTATGAGAGAGGACTCATCACTTACATGAGGACCGACTCGACGAACCTCTCCACCCTCGCGCTCGGGGTCGCCAAGAAATATATTATAGGAAACTTCGGCGCCGAATATCAGAAAACCAGGCAGTTCCGTACCAAGTCGAAAGGCGCGCAGGAGGCTCACGAGGCCATCCGCCCCACCTACATCGAGAACACCGAGATCGAGGGCACGGCCCAGGAGAAGAAACTTTACAACCTGATCTGGAAGCGTACCGTGGCCTCGCAGATGGCTGACGCCAAGGTACTTCTCACCTCCATGAAGATAGACTCCGACAAGAGGGAGGAGAAGTTCGCCGTCCAGACGACAAAGACCCTCTTCGACGGGTTCCTCAAACTGTACAAGGAAAGCGGAGACGAGTTTGAGAGCGATGAGAATGACGAGGCCTCGCTCCCGGATCTCCGCGCGGGGGAGGTGATGGAGAGGAAAGGGATCATCGCCGAGTGCAAATACACCGCCGCCCCCCAAAGATATTCAGAGGCCACTCTCGTGAAGAAACTCGAGGAGCTGGGGATCGGCAGGCCTTCCACTTACGCCACGACCATCAGCACCTTGACCTCCGGCAGGGGGTACATCGTCAAGGGCGACAAGGAAGGTAAGAAGATCCCTGTCACGGACATGACGCTGAAAGACTCCACAATCAGCGAGAGCCAGAGAATCGAGACCGTGGGCGCCGAGAAGGGGAAACTCCTTCCCCAGGAGATAGGGTTGATCGTGACCGACTATCTCGAGAAGAACTTCACAGACATCATGGACTACGACTTCACCGCCAACGTCGAGAAGGACTTCGACCAGATCGCCGGCGGAGAGCAGGAGTGGAACAAGGTGATAAGCGATTTCTATTCTCCTTTCCACAAGAAAGTGGAGGAGGTTCTCCATGACGGGAATTACAGCAGGGTCTCACGGGAGCTCGGGATTGATCCGGATGGCAACAAGGTCACGGCGAAATTCGGGAAATACGGCCCCTTCATCCAGAGGGGCGAGGGTGAGTCCGCCAAGTTCGCCTCCCTGGGAAGAGGACAGCTCATCGAGAACATCACTCTCGCGGAGGCGCTGAGACTCTTTGAGTTACCAAGGACAGTCGGAGAGTACAAAGGCGTGGAGGTCATCGCGGCCAAGGGGCGCTTCGGCCCTTACATCAAATACGGTGAGAAGAATCTCTCCCTCCCCCGCGGGAAGGATCCTCTCAAGGTGACCCTCAAGGAGTGTGAGGACCTGATCGACGCCGATGACAGGAAGGTTCCCGAGAACCCGGTGATCGCCGAGTTCAAGGATTCCGACATCCAGGTCATCAACGGACGCTACGGCCCCTACATCAAAGCCGGCGGGGCGAATTACAGGATCCCGAAAGGCACCGACTCGGCAACTCTAACCGAGGAGGCCTGCAAAGAGATAATCTCTAACTCTAAACCCACGGCCAAGGGTAACAGACGTTTCAAAAAGTCTTGATTTTTTGATTCTTTTTGTTATATTTGCCATCAACTAGTTATAAATTGAAAGTGATGGCAACTTACCACATCGACCAGATCGACCAGAAGATCCTGTCCTTCCTAGTGAAAAACGCCAGGATGCCTTTTTTGGAGATAGCCCGCGAGTGCGGTGTCTCCGGAGCCGCTATCCATCAAAGGGTTAAACGCCTGGAGGCCAATGGGGTCATAACAGGGTCAAGACTTCTTGTCAAGCCGCAGGCGCTCGGGCTCAATGTCTGCGCCTTCATCAGCGTCACTCTTTCGGAAGCCAATAAGTATCCCGAGGTCGTGGCTTGCCTCAGAAAGATCCCCGAGATCGTGGAATGCCATTTCGTGACCGGCAGCGCCGCCTTGCTGGTCAAGGTCTACTGCTTTGATAATGACCACCTTATGGAGGTGCTTCTGAACACCATGCAGAACATCCCCTTCGTCCAGTCGACGGACACCATGATCTCCCTGGACCAGGCCATCGAGCGCCAGGTCTGGGTTAAGGATTATAAGAACACCAGTTACCAGACTACCGGCGAGTCGTCGAGATAATCATTCTGGCGAGAGCCAGATCCTCCGGGGTAGTCAATTTGATATTGTACCTCTCTCCTTCCTGGAACGAGAGAGGTATTCCTTTTCTCGCCGCCACTGAGGCGTCGTCGGTGAAAGAGGTGTCGAACGCTTGGGCGTAGGCCTCCTTGATGTCCTCGGACAGGAACATCTGGGGAGTCTGGGCTCGGTAGACGCGGTTCCTGTCGAGTTCCTCGCCCGAGTCGGAGAGAGTCACACTCCCGTCCGGCCCCTCGCGCCTGTCAAGTAGCTTGAGAGTGTCAGTCGACGGGATGACCGGGATGAGAGCCCTGTGGCGGCGTGTGGACATCTTCGAGAACATCTCCTTGACCAGTTCCGGGGACAGCAACGGGCGGACCCCGTCGTGGATCGCCACTATGGCTCCGTCCGGGACTCTCTCAAGGGCGTTCCTTACAGAATGGAAGCGTGTGAATCCCCCGGGGACCAAGAGCTGGGGGCAGTTGAAATCCGAGGACAGGCAATATTCCTTCCAGGTGTCGATGTGCTCCTTCGGGAGGACCGTGACGACCCGGATGCCCGGCTCCGCGGCGAGGAAAACCTCTATCGTCCTACGCAACACCGGCTTGTCTCCGAGACTCAGGAATTGCTTGGGGACAGAGGACCCCATACGGCTTCCGCCGCCGGCCGCCATGACGATCAATATTTTGTCTCCCGCTTTCATAAATATCCTCGCGAATATAACTTTTTTTGTATATTTACCAGTTGTAATTTGATTGGATAAATATGGCGTTTTCATTTCTCACACAAGAAATAGCGATGGATCTCGGGACGGCCAACACCGTCATCTTCCTCAATGACCAGAAGGTGCTGGACGAGCCGAGCATTGTGGCGATAGACAACAGCACACAGAAGTGCATAGCTATAGGACAGCAGGCCAAATTGATGAACGAGCGCACCAACCCCGGGATCGGAACCATCCGCCCCTTGAGGAACGGGGTTATCGCCGATTTCAACGCGGCCGAGATGATGATCAAGGGGTTTATCAAGCAGGTCAACAGCAAGAAGAAATCCCTTTTCTCCCCGAACCTTAAAATCGTGGTCGGAATCCCTTCCGGCAGTACCCAGGTCGAGATCAGGGCCGTCCGCGACTCCTGCGAGCACGCGGGAGGGCGCGACGTCTACCTCATCTACGAGCCGATGGCCGCGGCTTTGGGAATAGGCCTCGACGTGGAGGCCCCTAAGGGCAACATGGTCGTTGACATCGGCGGCGGAACCGCCGAGATCGCCGTCATCTCGCTGGGCGGCATAGTCGAGCAGGACAGCATCCAGACTGCCGGTGACGTGTTCAACACGGACATCCAGTACTACATGCGCCAGCAGCACAACATCAGGATAGGAGAGACCACCGCGGAGAAGATCAAGATAGCCGTCGGAGCTGTCATCCCCGACCTGGACGAGGAGCCGGAGCCTTTCGTGGTGAGGGGACCGAACCTCATGACCGCCCACCCTGTCGAGGCCACCATCACCTACCAGGAGATAGCGCACTGCCTCGACAAGTCCGTGGCGAAGCTTGAGGCCTCGATCCTGCATGTCCTCGAGCAGACTCCCCCCGAGCTGTATTCCGACATCGTGGAGAACGGGATCTTCCTCTCCGGAGGAGGCGCCCTGCTCCGCGGTCTCGCGAAGAGGTTCACCGAGAAGGTCAACATACAATTCCACGTGGCCGATGACCCGCTCAGGGCTGTCGCCAGGGGGACTTGTATCGCTCTCAACAAGACCTCGAACTACTCATTCCTCATGAGATAATGCCAAAGGAGAGACGACTGGCAAGTGATATTCTCGGACTCACGGTATTCCTCCTCCTTGAGACCGCCGCTTTGCTGATGCTCTCCAACAACAACGCCATGCAGAAGTTGTGGATATCCAGGATATCCCACGGATTCATGGCCAAGACTTGGGGCGCGACGCAAGCGGTCCGGGGATATTTCTCCCTCAAGGGGCAGAATGACTCCCTGGCCCTGGAGAACGAGCGCCTCAGGGAGATCGTGAGGGACTACAAGGCCGCCGCCAAGGAGTCCGACCCCTCCGCGCGGCCGGTCCTGGGGAATGACGGCTTCAAGTACATCCCCGCCACCATAATCAAGTCCGGGAGGAACTCCCAGCACAACTACCTCATCCTTGACAAGGGAAGCGAGGACGGCGTGGTGGAGAATTCCGGGATCATCACCTCGAAGGGGGTCATCGGAATAGTCGACGCCGTCAGCAAGCATTATAGTTTCGCGATCTCGTTCCTCAACAAGGAATTGAATATCAGCGCCAGGATAGATTCCTCCGGGGCGGTCGGCCCGCTCGCGTGGGACGGTCTGCGGACCGACGAGGCGGTGCTCCGGGAGATCCCTCTCCAGTTCAGGTACAATCCGGGAGACACCATCTACACCAGCGGGTACTCCGCGATATTCCCGCCCGACATCCCCCTTGGCGTGGCCGGGGAGGCGAAGGTGATCAACGGAGCCACTAACGAGATCAGGGTCAAGTTGTTCCAGGACCACAGCGCCCTGAAATACGTCACCATAATCGAGAACACCAGAATCCGGGAGATCGAGGACATCGAGGCCACGGAGGACAAAAGGAAGGAGGATCGGAAATGAGACGCACTTTCACACTCACATATCTCGTGATGGTGGTGGCCCAGATGATCTTCACCAACTACTTCCATTTCTCCCCGCTGTGCATGGTCACCATCCTCCCGATGATGGTTCTCTGCATACCGACCAGGATCAACACCGTCTGGGCCATGGTCATAGCCTTCGCGACCGGCCTCGCCGTCGACTTCCTGGCGGAGGGGACACTGGGGCTCAACGCCCTCTCGATCGTTCCGGTGGCTTACGCCAGGAAGTGGCTCATCGGCATCATATTCGGAACAGAACCCTTCGAGCACAAGGAGAATCTCT
This sequence comes from Bacteroidales bacterium, assembly GCA_017429765.1. GTDB lineage: Bacteria > Bacteroidota > Bacteroidia > Bacteroidales > UBA932 > Cryptobacteroides. The sequence continues at coordinate 31,133 of JAFROJ010000053.1, forward strand.
CCACGAGGAAATACGGCTTCGCGAGAGTCTCGTTCGCGATGATCATCGTGACGACCCTCTTCCTCGCGATTTACATCACTGCCGATTGCGCCGGGACAAGGCCCCTTTGGTTCATCGCCTCCAAGCTGGGGATTTCCCTTGCCGCCAGTTATCTCGTCTCCGCGCCTCTTGTCAACCTGCTGAGCTATGACGACAGAAGGTAACAACAGGAGCAGGATCCTGCTGATCGGCCTCGTGGCGGTCGCGGCTATCCTTCTGGGAAAGCTGTTCTTCATCCAGATCATCGAGGACAAGTACAAGATCAACGCGTCGAACAACTCGATGGTCTATGACCTGATCTACCCCACCAGGGGCATAATCTACGACAGGAACGGAAAGATAATCGTCAGTAATAAAGTAACTTACGACATCCTAGTCACCCCTCGCGAGGTGACCCCCTTCGACACGTTGACGCTTGCCTCGGCCTTGGATGTCACTCCGGATTTCATCAGGGAGAAGATGGCCGATTATTCCAGGAACAAGAATAAGATCGGCTACCAGAGCGTGGTCATGCTCAAGCAGATCAAGCCGGAGGTGTACATGAAGTTCGCCGAGCTCCAGTACAATTTCCCGGGGTTCCGGGGACAGGTCAGGAGCATCCGGGACTATCCCGTGAACGCCGGAGGGAACCTGCTCGGCTATGTCTCCGAGGTGGACCAGAAATACATCGAGGACCATCCCGGGGAGTACAGGCCGGGGGACTACGCCGGCAAGACAGGCATCGAGGCCGCCCGGGAGAAGGAACTCCGGGGAGAGAAAGGCTATCACATCTACCTTAGGAACTCGCGCAACCAGATAGAGCGCCAGTACAAGGACGGCGAGATGGACAAGGAGGCTGTGCCGGGGAAGGACATCGTGACAACTATCGACGCCGACCTGCAACAATACGGGCAGGAGCTTATGCGCAACAAGGTGGGGAGCCTTGTCGCGATCGAGCCGAAGACCGGCGAGATCCTGTCGCTCGTCTCCAGCCCGGGTGTGGATGTCAACATGCTGGCCGACATCAGCCAGCACTACAACGAGATCATCAAGGACCCTCACAAGCCGATGTTCAACAGGGCCGTGCAGGCCCCCTATCCCCCCGGCTCCGTGTTCAAGCTGGTCAACGGCCTCATCGGCCTCCAGGAAGGCACCCTCAACATGGACATGGCCTATCCCTGCTACCAGGGCTACCATTTCGGGAGCCACAAGCTGGGCTGTCACTCCCACGCCTCACCCCTGAAGCTTGAGGAGGCTATCATGATGTCCTGCAACGGCTTCTTCTGCTATGTGCTCAGGAATATCCTCGAGAACAAGAAGTACAAGAACATCGACGAGGCGCTGGATAAATGGAACGAGTACGTCCAGAGTTTCGGGTTCGGGCACAAACTGGGCAGCGACTTCCCCTCCGAGCTCGGCGGAACCCTCCCGACATCAAAGCTTTACAACAAGCGTTACGGCAAGGGAGGCTGGAAGTTCACCACAATCATCTCCATCTCCATCGGCCAGGGAGAGGTTGGCGTGACCCCTTTGCAGATAGCCAACCTGGCAGCCATCATGGCCAACCGGGGCTGGTACAAGATCCCCCACATCGTGAAGGCCTCGGAGGGGGTCGAGATCGATCCCAAATACTACGAGAGGCAGTACACGATGGTCGACACCACCAACTTCAAGAAAGTCATCAAGGGGATGTGGAGGGCTGTGAATAACGGGCCTGGAACGGGTTGCACGGCGGCTGTCGCCGAGGTCAAGGGCCTTGACATCTGCGGGAAGACCGGGACCGCCCAGAACCCCCGCGGCGCCGACAACTCCGTGTTCATCTGCTTCGCCCCTATGGACGACCCGAAGATCGCCGTCGCCGCTTACGTGGAGAACGCCGGCTTCGGAGCCGCCTGGGCGGCGCCGATAGCGTCCCTGCTTATCGAGAAATATCTTCTCGGGGAGACCACAAGGCCAGATCTTGAGAGCAGGGTGATGCAAGGCAACCTGATGGGAAGAGTCAAGGCATATTAGGAAGGATGGGAAATTTCTCTGACAGAGGCGTCAAGCAGTCGATCGACTGGAAGCTGGTGGTCTCCTACCTGCTCCTCATCGTCATCGGCTGGATCAACATCTACGCCTCTATCCATTCCGCCGAGCCTTCTAGTATATTCGACTTCAACTTCCGCAGCGGGAAACAGTTTGTCTGGATCCTGACCGCCATGGGACTGGCCCTGGTGATACTCTTCGCCATCAATCCGGGCTTCTGGCGAAGCGCGGCCCTGCCGATGTACCTGTTCGTGCTAGTCTTGCTGGTGGTGGTGATATTCGTGTCAAAGGACGTCAAGGGATCCCACTCCTGGTTCGAGTTCGGGCCGGTCAAATTCCAGCCGGCCGAGATCTCGAAGATAACGACCTCGCTGCTGCTGGCGTCCCTTCTCAGCCAGACCAACTTCAAGATCACCAGGCTCAAGGACTTCCTGATGGCCGCCATCGTCATCGGGGTCCCGATGCTCGTCATCCTGGCGGAGAGCGAGACCGGCTCGGCCCTGGTCTATGTCGGCTTCCTTTTCGTCATGTACAGGGAGGGGTTCTCGGGATGGTGGATATTCAGCATCATCATAGCCATCATCCTGTTCATCCTCACCCTGACGGCCTCACCTTACGTGTCGGCCCTCGCCCTGTTCGGGGTGATTGTTGTCACAGGAGCTGTCGGCTCCGGACAGCTGGACCACCGTTTCTGGATCAACGTCGCCGTCCTCGCTATCCTAGGACTCCTGCCGTGGCTGTCCGGCAAGGTCTCCGGCACTGAAGGTGTCCTCGCCAAGATCAAGCCGATGTACATCCTTCTGGGCTTCGGTCTTGTCTCCTTGATCCTGATGCTGGTCAAGGGCTACAAAGAGCGCAAGCGGCATCTCACCCTGGCGTCACTCGGCTTGCTGGCGGGAATAACCCTGATCTTCTCCACCGAGTTCATTTTCAACAATATCCTCCAAGATCACCAGCGCAAGAGAATAGAGGTGCTTCTCGGGATGAAGGAAGACCCGACTGGAGTCGGCTACAACGTGGCGCAGAGCATGATCGCCATAGGCTCCGGCGGATTGAAGGGCAAAGGCTTCCTCAACGGCACCCAGACCACTTTCGGTTTCGTCCCGGAACAGAGCACCGACTTCATCTTCTGCACGGTCGGAGAGGAATGGGGCTTCCTCGGCTGCCTTGTCGTCATCCTCCTGTATGTCTTCATGATCTGGAGGATAATCGTCGACGCGGAGAAGAGCCGGGAGGCGTTCACCCGGATCTACGGGTACTGCGTCGCGTCCTGCATATTCATGCATCTTTTCATCAACATCGGGATGACCATCGGGCTGATGCCGGTGATCGGCATCCCGCTGCCGCTGCTGAGCTATGGCGGATCCTCCCTGTGGGCCTTCACCATCTTGATTTTCATATTCATAGCGCTTTACCGGCAAGAGAAAAAATATTATTGACGATATGAGAAAGACTCTGACCACATTGATAGCCGCCCTGATCCTGGGCGCCTCCCTGTTCGGACAGGCTAAGGTAGCCGTCCACGAGAACGCCACCGACCAGCCGGTCATTCCCAAGGAGATCTACGGGCAGTTCGCCGAGCACCTCGGAAGGTGCATCTATGACGGCATCTGGGTGGGGAAGGACTCCCCCATCCCCAACATCGACGGGTACCGGAAAGACCTCGTCGAGGCCATCAGGGACCTCAAGGTGCCGGTTCTGCGCTGGCCCGGAGGCTGCTTCGCCGACGAGTATCACTGGATGGACGGGATCGGTCCCCTCTCCGAGCGCCCGAAAATGATCAACTCCAACTGGGGCGGGACTGTCGAGGACAACTCCTTCGGCACCCATGAGTTCCTTAACTTCTGCGAGATGCTGGGGATCGAGCCTTACATCTCCGGCAACGTGGGCTCCGGCTCCGTGGAGGAACTCGCTAAGTGGGTTGAATACATGACCGCGAAGGGCGGCACGATGGCCGAGAAACGCGCCGCCAACGGCCGTAAGGAGCCCTGGAAGGTGAAATACATAGGTGTCGGCAACGAGAGCTGGGGCTGTGGCGGCAACATGACCCCCGAGTTCTATTCCGACCAGTACAAGAGGTACGCGATCTACTGCCGCAACTACGACGGCAACCATCTGTACAAGGTCGCCAGCGGCGCCTCGGACTACGACTACAACTGGACCAAGGTCCTGATGGAGAGGGTCAGGAGCGACATCTCCGGGCTTTCCCTCCACTACTATTCGACCATCAACTGGAACCGCAAGGGCTCGGCCACCGACTTCACTGAGGATGAATATCTCGACATCCTGGCCAAGGCCGTGGAGATCGAGGAGGTGCTGCGCAAGCATGAGACCATCATGGGCCTTTACGACCCCAGGCACAGGATCGACCTCCTTCTGGACGAGTGGGGCACCTGGTTCGACGTCGAGCCCGGGACCAACCCCGGCCATCTCTACCAGCAGAACACGATGAGGGACGCCATGGTGGCTGCCATGTCTTTGAATATATTCAACAAGCACACGTCCCGCCTGAAGATGGCTAACATCGCCCAGATGGTCAATGTGCTACAGTCCATGATCCTGACCAAGGGCTCGGAGATCGTGCTGACCCCGACCTACCATGTGTTCAAGATGTACAACGTCCACCAGGACGCCGTCGCCGTGCCTGTTGAGATGCCCTCCGACTCGCTTGTGTCCAAATCAGGAAGGCTTTACCCGACGCTGAGCGTCAGCGCCTCCAAGTCGGACGCCCTCCACGTCTCACTGGCCAACCCTTCTGTGAGCGAGACGAAGACCGTCGAGCTTGAGTTCGACTCCTTGAAACCCTCCAAGGTTTCTGGCGAGATCCTCGTCGGCAAAGGCAAGGGAATCGAGGCGGTCAAGTCCCACAACGACTTCGACGGCAAGGTCGAGGTGGCCCCGGCCCCTTTCAAGGGCTTCAAGACCTCGGGCAAAACCGTGAAAGTCACACTACCCCCCGCTTCCGTCGTGACACTGGCGGTGGAATAGGTCCAGTGGGTCTTTGTACCTTTTAAGAAGGAAACCTAAAAGCAGATTCTTCGGCAGGTGAACCTGCCTCAGAATGACACAGAACTGTCATTATGAGCACTGTCATTCTGAACGAAGTGAAGAATCTTCTTGGTCTCCTCTCTTGATTCTTTCTCGATTCTCGAGACGTGTTTCCGTATCTTGTGTGTTAATAGAGCAGAAGTGTACCAGGTGTATCAGGAACTTGATGAGCGGGAACTGGCCAGGCTCTGCTCTGAAAGAAACAGATTGGCTGAGGATGAGCTGTATAGAAGATATGCGGCCAGGGTGTATACACTCTGCAGGCGATATGCCGGGAATGATGAGGAGGCGAAGGATCTGACACAGGAATCACTGATCCAGGCCCTTGACAAGGCTGGTACCTTCAGCTATCGGGGAAAGGGTTCCCTGTACCGATGGATCTGCCGGATCGCGGTCAACAAGACGCTCAACCATATTAAGAGGCGCCGGTGGCGGACGGTATCCCTGGACATCCTGTCGCGGGATGACATCCCGGAACCGACGGAAGAGGAACTTGAGACAGTGCCGCAAGAGAAACTGCTGGAATGGATTTCCGCGCTGCCGGACTTGAGAAGGACCGTGTTCAATCTGTACTGTATCGACGGCTTCTCTCATCAGGATATCAGCGTATTATTGGGAATCAGCGAGAAAGGATCCGCCGGAGTGCTGGCCAAAGCGAGGAAACAACTGAAAGGAGAGATAAGACGATACCTTAACGACCAAGAATGATGAGAACGTGGGAAGACATAATCAAAGACAAACTGGAGGGGTACGAGAGCCCTCTTCCGGAAGGCAGTCTTGACGAGTTCCACTCTCTCCTGGATGGAAAAGTCAACACCATCCCCGCGAAACGTTTCCCGTTGGTGTGGGTGACGGTGGCCGTTGTCGCCGCCGGTCTCGCGACAGTCCTTTTCCTCCGTCAGCCGGCCGCGCCTGAGAACGAGATCCAAGTTGTCCCGCGGCCGGCGGCACCTGTCGCCGTGGCCGTGGAGCAAACCGTGGAGCCAGCAGTGGAGACTTCCGGGGAGAACGAACCGGCTCGGGATGACGCGCCGGCGGCCGTCCATACGCTTAACCGAATAACATATACATTCCAGCAGAACACCGAAGCGGTCGACACTGTCACCCAGTCGGAAGAAATCGCCTCCGAATCCCCGCCTGAAGAGGACAAGGCACCTGTGAATAAGCCGGATTCATTGACCGGTCATCCCTTCCCTCTCCGTGACACTCACGAGTCCAGACCGGCAACCATCAGAATAGTTCCTGCCGCCGGGGCCCTCGCGGGAGGAGGATTACTGGCGGCGGTAGCCATGCCTTTCCTCAAAGGCGGACGGTTGGCGGGCGACAGCGACATCCAACACGGGGATTTAACGAACACAGTCAGCGTGAACCTTGGGCCGAAGGAAAAGGATGAACTCCTCGGAGCCCCTGTCCATCATCGCCCTCTCAGGTTGGGATTGTCGGCAAGGGCTCCTGTCGGCGGCGGTTTTTATCTAACTACCGGGATTGATTATTCCCTCTATCAATCCGACTTCAAATATTCGTTGTCTGGAGATATTCGGCAAACGGCTCATTTTCTGGGCGTTCCGCTTCGAGTGGACTGGGCCTTCGCTTCCGGGAAGATTCTGGACGCTTATGTCGGCGGGGGCGTCGAAGGCGAGATGTGCGTAAGGGCGACCTTCGCGGGGAAGAGCGTCAAGAGAGATGGGGCAAGCCTTTCCATCCTTGGGGTCGGAGGCCTCCAGCTGAACCTGACGAGGCATCTGGGACTCTATCTCGAACCCGAACTGAGTTGGAGGGCCATCCCTGGAAAAAGCGTGCTTGAGACATACAGGAATGAGCATCCGGTGATGTTCTCGGCGAAGGCCGGACTGAGGATCGATATTGATTGATAATGATATATTAATACAAACAAACCATGAAACACTTTGGAATTATAGCCACCGCTATGGCTTTTGTCTGTCTCTCCTGCGAGAAGATAGGCGTTGACGCCCCCGTCGACAATCCCTATAAGGCATTGGACCTTACGACCAAGTCGGCTGATTTCGCCGACAAGGGCAATACTTTCGCCTTCGAGTTCCTTGACCGGATCAATTCGGCCGAAAAGGGGGATTTCTTTGTCTCTCCCCTCAGCATGCAGTTCCTGCTGGGGATGATCCTGGACGGCGCCCAAGGGCAGACTGCCGACGAGATCTGCAAGGTCCTGGGCTACGGGGCGGGAGAAACCTCAGCCGTGAACGAATATTGCCTGTCAATGCTGGAACAGCTTCCTTCCCTGGACAGGAAGACCAAGCTTTCTATCGCGAACGCCCTGTTCGTGAACAAGAAGTACCCACTCCTGGACGACTATAAAAAGACCGTCGGGAAGTATTATCAGGCAGAGGTTTCCAATCTGGATTTCGGGAATACGGCCACGCTGAGAACGATCAACAACTGGTGCTCAAAGAAGACTGACGGGTTGATCCCCAAGGTCCTGGACAATGTGTCTTCCACAATGTTGGCATATATCCTCAATGCCATGTACTTCAAGAGCGAGTGGACAGAAAAATTCAAGAAATCAGACACTTCCGACGAACCTTTCTTCAACGGCTCGGAAAGGGTAACGGTAAAGATGATGAAGCAGAGAAATAATTATCTTTGCCACGAGACGGATGTCTACTCTGTTGTCCGCATGCCTTACGGCAACGGAGCATATTCAATGTACGCTTTTCTCCCCTACGACGGTTACACGATCACAGACGTCATCGCGGCGCTGAAAGATAACGAATGGGACAAGATGCGAGGCGAGATGGTCTCGTGCAACGTGGATCTATGGCTTCCGAGATTCGAGACAAGGTATCACGTGGTCTTGAACGACATCCTTTCCGCTATGGGAATGCCGTCGTCTTTCAACAACAACGCTGATTTCCAAAAGATGTCAAATAACGCTTTTCGCCTGAGTTTCATCAAACAGGACGCTGTCATAAAAGTTGACGAGGAAGGATCTGAGGCCGCCGTTGTCTCAATGGCGGGCATGGATACCGCTTTTCTTCCTGGCCAACACGTCGTCTTCCACGCCGACCACCCCTTCCTGTACCTGATCGCCGAGTCAAGCACCGGCACTATCTTGTTCGCCGGTAAATATTCCGGTTAGGCCGTTTCGCCCGCTTGTGAGTGAATTAATCCCGCTTCCGTCGTGGTTCTTGAGGTAAAGTGACGGAATAACCGAATTATTGTTATATTTGTGGGAAATTTCTAACTTTTCCTACGAATATGCAAGAGAAAGACGGCAAGTACATCTTCGGAGTCGTGAAGGTGGGCGACAAGGGGCAGATAGTCATCCCCAAGGACGCCAGGAAGATCTACGACCTGAAGCCTGGCGACACCCTGATGCTCCTTGGCGACCAGAAGGGCATAGCGATGCTCAAGACAGAAGTGTTCCAAGGCATTATCGACCAGGCGATGGAGGGCCTGACGAGATGAGAAAGCATTGGCTGGACAATCTGCGCTGGGTGACCGTGCTGCTGGTGCTGTTCTACCACGTCATATATTTCTATAACAACAAGGGTGTTTTCGGCGGGATCGGTGGTTTCGGCGACGGGCCTCAGTACCAGGACGTGGTGATGTACATCCTCTACCCTTGGTTCATGCCGTTGCTGTTCCTGCTGGCCGGCATCAGCGCTCGGTACGCGCTGGAAAAGCGTCCGGCCAAGGAATGGTTCAAGGCCCGCACCCGTAAGCTACTGGTCCCCGGGACCATAGGCCTGTTCGTGTTCCACTGGATGGTAGGCTGGTTCAACACCGCCGTGGCGAGAGGGACCGGCATATTCGACAACCTGCCGTGGCCGGCCATATATTCACTATGCGCCATCAGCGGCACCGGTCCGCTATGGTTCATCCAGGTGCTGTGGCTGCTTTCCCTCTCGCTTCTGGCGATCCGCGCCCTGGACCGCGGGGACAGATTCTGGAACTGGTGCGGCAAGGCAGGCATCGTGACCGTGATCCTGCTTGGCGTACTGTTCTGGGTCGGGGAACACACGCTTGTCCTTAACCCGCGCCCGGAAAGTCTGGACGGCCTCTGGAACCTCTACAAGCCCCTCTTTTACATGATTCCGTTCCTTCTCGGCTACTTAGTCTTCTCACACGACGAGGTTCAACTGAAAGTGAAAGAGGCCTGGATTCCGCTGATGGCTTGCTCTGTCGTGTCAGGCGCCGCGCTCATAATCACCACGTTCGGGCAGGACAACACCTCCCCTCAATACCTCGGCAGCCCCCTGAACTGCCTCTACGGCTGGCTGATGTGCCTCGCCATGATGGGCTGGTTCCAGGCGAAATTCGATCGTACAGGCCGTTTCGCCGGCTATATGACGAGATCCAGTTTCGGGATTTACATCGTCCATTATCTGGTCATCGCCAGCCTTGGGTATATGATGAAGACGTACACCAACTTGCCTCCCGTCGCGATGTATCTTATCCTGACCGTGGCGGTATTCACACTCTCCCCTCTTCTTCACGAGATTCTGAGACGGATCCCCGTGATCCGCTGGTGCGTCTTCGGGGAATAATCGTTACATTCGCTGATATGAGAGAGCGTATTTACAGAATAATTGAGCCGGATCGTCGCGGGGACAAGGTAAGTCTCGCCTATGACATCCTGATGATTATCGCGATAACCGCCAGCATCATCCCTCTGATGTTCGTGGAATATAACGCCACCTTCCGTTTTATCGAGACGGTGACTGTTCTGATATTCATCATCGATTATCTGCTACGTTGGATCACCGCCGACCATCAACTTCATAAAAAGGGATGGTCGTTTTTCCTGTATCCTTTCACGGGATGGGCGATTATCGACCTGCTGTCGATCCTGCCGGGGCTGAGCTTGATCGGGAGAGGCTTCAAGATATTCAGGCTCACCCGGTTAATGAGGATTCTACGCCTCTTGAAGTTCATCCGTTATTCCTCCAGAATCAGGGTCTTGGGCCGAGTCATCATGAAAGAAAGAAGGGTCCTTCTCACGGTCTTGGGGATCGCCATTTTCTATGTGTTCATCACCGCGCTGATCATGTTCAACGCCGAGCCCCATATTAATCCCTACACCGGAGCGACAACCTTTGGGGATTTCTTCGACGCTCTCTATTGGGCCACGGTCACATTGACCACTGTAGGTTACGGCGACATGATTCCCGTGACGGACATCGGGCGCTTTGTCAGTATGCTTTCCGCCCTGTTCGGGGTCGCCATCATCGCGCTCCCTTCCGGAGTGATCACGGCAAGATACCTCGACGAGTTGCGGAACATGAAGTCAAGTGGAAATGACCAGGATTGAATCCATCCTGGTTCGGTATTCATTCTTGACGGGACCTATAGCCTTCATGAGATAACCGTTGTGACCGACGGAGGCCAGTACACGCCTGCCCGGATATTCACGAAAGGGCAGAAGCGCCGGTCCAGGAGGAAGCAGTGGGCGCTGAAGAACGTCGGGGCCATTCTCACCCAAACCTTTCCCGGCGTTAAAGTCAACCACATTCAGGCATCCTTCGCCCGGATCGAAGGAAACCTGTGCCAGCGTCATTTGAGGGTATAGCGAAACGGCCAGCAATATGACATACAGTCTTCTCATGAAGATGGCGGTTTATTAAAACTAAGATAGAACAGATAGAACAGCACACACAGCTGTCATTCTGAACGAAGTGAAGAATCTTCTTAGCCTCATTCCCAAGCCCGGGCGGGAGCGATTTCCTGTGCTTATAATCAGCGTGTTACATTATTTACAAGCTAAAACACAAGCTATTTATTAGGCATTGTTGTCGAAATTCAATAGATGTTTTGGGTAAATTTTTCAAAAACTAAAACCGGACGCTTTTCCAAAGTAATCCCACAAGCGCACCTTTGGGACCAAGTCAGAACCGAGTAAAGATTCAATAAGAATAAACAGATTTGTTTAATTTATTTTGATTATATATCTTTGCGGTGATGCAAAGTATGAGCAACATATCAGTACCTAGCGTGGGTGAAGTGATCCGAGGGCGAATAGCCGAACTTGGGATCAGCCAGACAGAACTGGCTGCCCGGGTCGGCGAACACTTTCAGACCATTTCCGCCATCATTAACGGAAAGCGAGAAGCAACCATTTCACTTTCTGTCCGGATTGATGAGGCGTTGGATCTCCCCCTTGGGACAATCGCTTTGGCACAAACTAGATATCTGGTTTCGAAAGAAATCAGTGAAAAACAAACGGAGAGCATGAAAGAGAAACGGCATATTATCTTGGAGAAGATCAAGGCCAATGGTGGCTTTTGGTCTTACCAGGGTATTCCAGAAAGTCTGGACGATGATGCTGTTATCGAAGCTGCTCTAGTTCATCTTGATCTGGAAGACCTCCCGCTTTTGTTTGGAATATGGAGTAAAGCCCACATCAAGCGGGTCTGGAAAGAGCGTTTGGTCAGCCAAGGCAAGCGGATGAATGTCTTGAATTACATACTTGCAGTGAAACTGTTCGGAATCAACAACCCTGATAAATACATCTCTAGATATGCCCACGCTTATTGACCTTCCTGAGATAATAGCAGCAGGACTGACAGAATCAACGAAAGAGGTATTCGCTGATGTTTCTCAATTGGACTGTATTAAGGATCTCTTCCTCTGTGGAGGGACAGGACAGTCCATTCAAATGAATCATCGCTTGAGTGAAGACTTGGATTTTGAGTTGATTGGCCTCCGGAAAGAGCGTCCACAACTCGATTTCGTAGCAATCCTCAGCGAACTGAAAGCCAAGTTCCCTGACGCCAGGGAAGAAATCCTGGGAGAAGATCACCTTCAAGTATTCATTAACGAAGGTAAAGTCAAGCTGTCGTTTTTCCGTCCAGAAAACCCCGTCAAATCGATGAGTGTTGGACTTCAGTTCAACAACTTGAAGGCTCCCGTTTTACAAGAGTTGTTGGGGATGAAAGTGTTTGCCCTCTGCGTCAGGACAGTATTCCGGGACTACTATGATATTTACTGCCTGCTCGAGGGTGGATGCAAACTTGAAGAAGCCATCAGTTACGCCAGTTACCTATCCCGTCATAAGATTCGTTCCAAGGTAATGTACTCGCGCCTCCTTTCACCGCAATTGTTCCGGAGAGATAAGGAGTTTGATAGGATGTTTCCTAAATACGACGTTTCTGCCGAAGAGATTCGTGACAGGGTTAAAGTCGCTATCGAGGCCGAGAATCTTAAGGGCAAGACTAAGGTATAGACAGTACTTTATCCGGCATCCTTCACCTCCATCTCGACTGCAACCGAGTCGATATGGATAACTGCCTGAACAGCGACCACCTGATCGGCATCCGCGCAAAGACGGCCGCCGAAGAGGTCAACCGCCTGCGCGGCTGGAAACGCACGGAAGAGAGGTTCGAAGAGAACAAGGCTCGCATCAAAAAGGATTGTCTCGCGGTTCTGTCAGGAATGTCGGCCTTCTCCTGGGAGAAATATACCGCTGCGCTGGAAGCCAAAGGATACAAGGTCAAGCTGAAGATGGACGCTTCGGTAATGGTCCGTGGATACTCGATCCAAAGCGGCAACTCTGTCTATAAGTCCTCTGTTATCGGTCGCGAATTGACGCCCTCCCGGATCCAGGAGACTTGGGAGAAGATGCGTCCGGAGAACAGATACGGACAGATGACCCCGGCGGAGCGCGTCGCATTTGCGCTATCCGAAGAAGGGAAGAATTACCTTTTCCCCTGGGGTTTCACTATAGATGGGAAACGCTATGAGAAGATGGTTCCCGGAAGAGTTGCTCGGGTCTTCGATGAAGAGAGCAGATTGACAGAGCAATCCTATTCGCGGGAGGAGTGTAGCAGCATCTTTCGGACCGCCTTTCTTCTCTTCGCCGGTTATGTCGATGCCGCCACTACCTTCGCACAAAACTGCGGAGGCGGCGGATCCGCCCCCGACCAGAACTGGGGCCGCGACAAAAACGAGGACGACATCCTCTGGGCCCGCCGTTGCTTCCGCAAGGCGCGGGAGATGGTCACTACTCCGGTGATAAGGCGGGGGATGAGGAGATGAAGCTATTTCCCTTCATTTGTGCTCGATAATGTTCCCTCCTCTTATATAACATACTGCTGTTCACCTATATTATTGACGGTATTATTAGGAGAAAAAGAGTATCTTTGTGTATACAATATACTGTTATGAAGAGTTTTCTAAAATCTTTCTATCTAAAGCAGGATGGCGAGATGCAAACGCTCACTCGCAATGCCACCGCGGGCTTATTGCAGAAACTGGTTTATTTGAATAATGGGAGGATTAAGTTATTGCCATTATATGAGGAGTATAAAAAACAACTTGGCGCAGAATCTCTTGATTTCGAAGAGATAAAGGCTCTTCTGGATGAGATGGTAGATAAGAAGCTTATTCATCGCCATGACGAAAGCTTCTATCTGTCTACAAGTCGTATTCAAACTATTGACAAAACAAGAGAAGAGAGTCGCAAAAGAAAAGAGAGAGTAGTAGAAAACTACTTCTCTCAACTGTACTCTAACACTCACGAGATATTAAATTGGCTTGATGATGTCCTTATTCGTTTCTTTGAAGGCTATTCTTCAGAATGGATTTCTGACCTTTATTACAAAAAAAACTATATAAGCCAAAGCAAAGAATCCTTACTAAATATGGTGAGGCAACGAACTTTAAAATGTAAAGATATTGATCATAGAGATCGAGGTCTTTTGCCTGAGAGGTTCGTTGATATGCTTCTAGCCTCTAACGACAGCGATGTAAACCAGTTGCTATGGGAATATGGCACCACGGCTTTTTCAGCTAAATTAATTACTTCTAACCATGGAGCTAATCCTGTGGCACTGGACACTTTCAAGGATAGCGTTTGTTTATTGGACACTAATGTTTTAATGAATATTGGCCTTGAAGAAAGTAACTATTATAAAACATTATCATCGCTAGAAACAGTCTTTGATCGGCTTGGTATTAGTGTTAAGATTTTGCCTATTACGAGAGACGAGTATCTATATACCATTCAAAATGTCAAGAATGATATTATAAAGCTAATATCAAGAGGATATAGCGATGAAGTACTTATAGCTTCTGGGGATCAGTACATACGAACAGCTATTCAGCGGAAATGCGAAACAGAGGAAGATTACGAGCGTTTTTTTGAGGACCTCTTAAAAGTGCCAGAGTGCTTTCATGAGAAATTGAGTATTACGTTGGAAGATGACCCGGTTGTAATAGATTGCGTTGAGAAGTCTCTTTGCGATGAACAAAAAGTAGCCTATCTTGACAATTTGCATGGAATGATGCATAATGATAGAAAGAAGGCACAGCATTCTTTACAACACGATGTAGGACTTATTGCTGGTGCAGAACAGATGAGGTTGGGGAAAAAAGCTTTTATTCTATCGCAAGACAGTACAATAGCTGCATATTCGAAACGCAAACCATTGGAACAAGGGCTAACTCTTTCTCTCCAACTAGAAACACTAATTAACGTATTGGCTCTAGATAATGGCGGTGTAGAGGTTGATCCTCAGAATTATATCCCGTTGTTTGCTCAGATGATTCGTCAAGGCTTAGAACCAGATTCTAAGTCATTCCAGCCTCAGGATTTAACAAGAATGAGTGAGATGGAACAAGAGATTTCGAGGTTGCCGGATTCGGATATTATTAAACTTGCTTCTAGTATCGCAGCAAAACGACAACAAGGAGAAAGCGAGGAGGCTATTAATTTAGCATTTAGGCGAGAACTTCAAGATGTTAAGCGAAGTATTGTGGACGATCTTGAAGAGACAAAGCGTAATGTGGATAAAGAGAAGCAAGAAAAAGAGCGGTTGAAAGGTCGGACGGAAAAAACTGAACGCGGATTGGAAATAGAGGTCAGAAGGAGAGTGAAAAAAGAAGTTAATAGTCATCTCTTATATAGGGTCTTAACTCTTGTGTTTTTTGCCGGAATTATTCCCGGAATCTTTATCATACTGAACTTTATTAAGAATTGGGCGGTCCTCGATGAAACATGGAAAAATATACTAATGTCAGTGGGAGTTGAATTGATAGTTTTATCAATAACCTCTATCTTTATTAAGCCCTGTCAACTTATCAAAGATTATAAAAGAAGATCACAAGAGATTGAAGAAAGGGTAAAAAAGGAGTTGTCGAAGTATGAATTATAGTGTTTGAACTTATGGCCAAAAAACAACTCAAGACCAAGTCTATGGAGGAATCACTTTGGGAATCCTGCAACAAAATGCGCGGCTCCATCGAGCCCTCCGAATACAAGCACGTCGTCCTCAGCCTCATCTTCCTGAAGTACGCTTCCGACCATTTCGAGAAGCGTCGGCAGGAGATTATTGCCGACGGCATGGAGGACTTCGTGGATATGGTCGAATTCTACGAGGCCAAGAACGTCTTCTATCTCCCTCCGGAGAGCCGCTGGTCGTTCATTATGGAGAACGCCAAGCAGAACGACATTGCCATCAAGATTGACAAGGCCCTCTCCGAGGTGGAACGCCAGAACAAATCCCTCAAGGGAGCGCTCCCGAACAACTACTACTCCAACCTGGGCCTCGACATTACCAAGCTGGCTTCGCTCCTGGACGAGATCAACAAGATTGACACACTCAAGGACGAAGAGAACGACCTCATCGGCCGAGTCTATGAATACTTCCTCTCTAAATTTGCTATTGCAGAAGGCAAGGGCAAGGGAGAATTCTATACCCCGAAGAGCATAGTCAACCTGATTGCCGAGATGATTCAGCCCTACGAAGGCAAAATATACGACCCCTGCTGCGGTTCCGGTGGTATGTTCGTCCAGAGTCTCAAGTTCGTCCAGAGCCACCACGGCAACAAGAAGAATGTTTCCGTCTATGGTCAGGAGTACACCAAGACCACTTACAAGTTAGCTAAGATGAACCTTGCCATCCGTGGCATCTCTGCCAACCTGGGCGCTCAGGAAGCCGATACTTTCCACAACGACCAGCATAAGGGCCTCAAGGCTGATTTCATCATGGCCAATCCGCCCTTCAACCAGAAAGACTGGCGTGAGGAAAGCCAGCTGCGTAACGACCCTCGATGGGCCGGTTATGAGATTCCTCCGACCTCCAACGCCAACTATGCCTGGATTCTGAATATGGTATCTAAGCTTTCCCAGAACGGCGTGGCCGGCTTCATCCTTGCCAACGGTGCCTTGAGCGCCGATGGTACCGAACTGGCTATCCGTCGAAAGCTCATCGAGGACAAACTGGTGGAAGCCATTGTCATTCTGCCCAGGAACCTCTTCTATAGCACCGATATTAGCGTGACTCTTTGGATTATCAATCACAATAAGAAAGCCCACGTCGAGGTTAAGAATGGTGAAGAAATCCATTATCGCGACCGAGAGAATGAGATTTTGTTTATAGATCTCCGCCAATGGGGTGAACCCTTCGAGAAAAAGTTCGTTCAACTCTCGGCAACGAATATTGCGGATGTTGCTAATGTCTATCACGAATGGCAGACTGAAGGTCACGACACATCAGTGAAAGGTGTTCCTGAATTCTGGCACTCTGCTGATTTGGAGGAAGTAGCAGCTAAGGGTTACTCATTAGTTCCTAGTAAATATGTTGAATTCGTCAACCGTGATGAAGGTGTCGATTTTGACAGTAAAATGTCTGTTCTCCAGAAGGAAATGAAGTCAATTCTTTCCGACGAAGAAACTTCAAGGTGTGCTGTTAAGGCTCTGTTCAAGGAATTAGGATTCTCTCTTGATTAAACACCAGACAATGAACAGAGAACACTATCACAGATTAGGTGATTACATTCAGCTAGTGGATGTTCGTAATCGAGAACTTACGATATCGAATTTGCTGGGGGTAAGCATTGCTAAGACGTTCATTCCTTCCATAGCCAATACAATCGGAACGGATATGTCCACGTATAAAATCGTGGAGCCATACCAGTTTGCATACGGCCCGGTTACGTCACGTAACGGCGACAAGATTACTTTTGCCCTTTATAAAGGAGAGGAGAAGTGCATTGTATCTTCGGCATACATAACTTTTGAGATTATCGATAAAGAGAAGCTCGACCCTGATTATTTAATGATGTGGGCATTGCGCCCCGAATTCGATCGCTATGCTCGTTTTATGTCGAATGGAAGCGCACGTGAGATCTTCTCCTGGGATGATATGTGTGATGTTTATCTCCCTGTCCCTAAAATAGACGTACAGCGTCGCGTTGTTGCCGAGTATCAAGCAGTCGAGTCACGTATTGCCACCAATGAGCGCCTTATTGAGAAGCTGGAAGATATTACTCAAACAATTTACAAAAAGATGTTTGTCGATGATATCGACCTGGAGTATCTACCTGACACTTGGCGTCTCTTGCCTATTGATGAGGTCCTATCATGTAAGTATGGAAAAGGGCTTTCTACAGAGAATGTAACAGACCATGGTGTTTACCCAGTGTACGGGGCGAAAGGCGTCATCGGCTATTATTCGCAAAAAAATGTCGAAGATTATGTAACTCTTATAACGAGTAGAGGTAGCGGTAGTGGGGTTGTTGACAGGACTCATCATAAAGAGTCTTTTGTTACGAACAATTCTTTTACCGTAGTTGCAAATGATGGCTATTCTTATATGGCATTACCTTTTGTGTTCAGTTTGTGTAAAAGTATTGATTTCGTATCGATTTGCACCGGTTCTGCTCAGCCCCAATTAACAAATGATTCAATTAGTTTGTTAAAAGTATTGGTCCCTCCCAAAGAACTGGTCGAGTTTTTTTGTTCTAAGACACAGCCGCTCTTCGATATGATTGAAACGCTGATTCGTGAGAATGAGTGTGAGTGTTCTCTTAAGGAATTATTGCTTTCAAAAATGTCATAAAAAATGGCAACTTTCACCGAACAGGCTCTCGAGCAGTCAATAATGACGCTCTTCGAGCAACAGCAATACACTCACCTCAATGGTGAGACCATTGAGCGGGACACGCGAGAAGTCCTGCTCAAGGCGGACCTCCGTCATTTCCTTCGGAAGAAGTACCGCAAGGACGGAATTACCGAAGGAGAAATCGACCGCATCCTGCTCAAACTGGAGATGGTCGGAGGTGGACTCTATGAGGCCAACCGTTCGGTGATGAAGTGGGTTATGAACGGCTTCTCGCTACGCCGTGATGATACCACAAAGCCAAACCTCTATGTCTACCTGGTAGATTTTGATGATCCTCTAGCCAACGATTTCAAGATTGTCAACCAGTTCGAGATCTCAGGCGAAGAGAATCGCCGGCCGGACGCCATCATCTTCATCAACGGTATACCGCTGGTCCTATTTGAGTTCAAGAGTGCAATCCGTGAGGACGCCACCATCTATAACGCTTACGAGCAGATTACTGTTCGTTATCGTCGTGCAATTCCTGACATCTTCAAGTACAACGCCTTCGTGGTAATCAGTGACGGTGTCAACAGCAAGTTTGGCTCTCTCTTCACTCCTTATGAATTTTTCTACGCCTGGCGTAAGGTTGAGCAGTCCGACAAGAGCGTTGACGGCATCAACTCCCTCCTCACGATGATTGAGGGCCTGTTTCGTCGTGACCGTCTCATAGAGGTGATTCATAACTACATCTTCTTCCCGGACACAACTACCAAGGAGAAGAAGATTGTTTGCCGTTATCCGCAGTACTTCGCTGCGAATGCGCTATATCAATCAGTCATAAACCACAGCCACCTCAACCCGGACGGCGATGGTAAAGGTGGTACGTACTTCGGGGCAACTGGCTGCGGCAAGAGTTTCACAATGCTCTTCCTCTGCCGCCTCTTAATGAAGAGCAAGTTGCTTTCCAGTCCCACCATCCTCCTCATAACGGACCGTACCGACCTGGATGACCAACTTAGCGAACAGCTCCTCACAGCCACCGACTTCATCGGTGACAGTATGATAAAGCAGGTGGAAAGCCGTGCCCTGCTGGGAGAATACCTTCAGGGACGCACCAGTGGCGGCGTCTTTCTTACCACCATTCAGAAATTTACGGAGGATACCGGCCTTCTTTCCGACCGTACCAATATAATCTGCATCAGCGATGAGGCTCACCGTTCTCAGACCGGCTTGCAGCAGGAGATTACCATAACGGATAAGGGCGTAAAGCGTCACTATGGCTTCGCCAAGTATCTTCGTGATTCTCTACCGGGTGCTACCTACGTCGGCTTCACCGGTACACCAATAGACGCCACTATCGAAGTTTTTGGCCCTATCGTGGACAAATACACCATGGCCGAGGCTGTGGCCGACGAAATTACCCGCAGAATCGTTTACGAAGGACGTGCTTCTAAGGTTATCATCGAGAGCGATGTGGTGAAACAGATCGAGGCCTACTACTCCAAGTGTGCCGAAGAGGGCGCGTCAGAGTACCAGATTGAGGAGAGCAAGCGTGCGATGGCCTCTATGGAAGTCCTCCTTTCTGACGAAAAACTCCTCAAGCGCATTGCTGAAGACTTTGTCTGGCACTATGAGAAACGTGTGGAGGAAGGCTCTACAGTTGAGGGCAAGGCAATGTTCGTTTGCCCGTCCAGAAAGATTGCCTGGCAAATCTACAAGGACATCATAGAACTCCGTCCTGATTGGGGCACCAAGCGCATAAACGTCAACTCGGACGAATTAACGTCTGAAGAGCGTCGCACCATTAAGCCCATCGAGATGGTCAAGATGGTCATCACCCGTGACAAAGACGACCCTGCAGAACTCTATAACATGCTGGGCACCGACGAATACCGGAAAGACCTGGCTGACCAGTATAAGGAGGTCCGCTCCAACTTCAAGATTGCCATTGTTGTGGATATGTGGATCACCGGCTTTGATGTGCCGGCACTCGACACCATGTATGTTTTCAAGCCCCTGCAGAAGCATACGCTCATCCAGACAATCTCTCGCGTAAACCGCGTTTACCCTGGCAAGGAAAAGGGCCTCGTGGTGGACTACCTGGGCATCAAGAACAACATGAACAAGGCCCTCCGCCAGTATGGTACCGGCGGCGATGATAATCCGCCAATCGATACCACGGACACCTCGCTGCGTGTCCTGCGCGATGAGTTGGACATCCTGCGCCGCGTCTTCCACGGCTTCGACTATAGCGCATTCACAACCGGCACTCCGCTGGAGCAGTTGGATTGCCTTAACCGTGCTGCCGACTTTGTCATCAAGACCAAAGAGAGCGAGTCGTTCTTCATGCTTCACTCCAAGAAGATGAACGATGCATACAACCTCTGTTCCTGCTCCGACAAGATTACGAAGGAAGAGCATGATGACATCCAGTTCTTCCGTGCTGTTCGTAGCGTCGTTTATAAGCTCACTAAAGGCGAGGCTCCGGATGCCGCTCAGATGAACCTCAAGGTGTCCCAGATGATTAAGGAAGCCTTCCTGTCACAGGAAGTTGAGGAGATTACCAAGATTGGCGTTGACGACCGCTTTGAGATTGACGTCCTTTCCGAGCAGTACCTTGAGCGACTGAAACGCATTCCTTTCCAGAACACCAAGCTCAAACTCATCGAGAAACTCCTTCGTCAAGTCATCGACAACCTCAAGAAGGTAAACAAGATGAAGGGCATTGACTTCACCAAGCGCTTGGACGACATCGTGCGCCAATACAATGACCGCAGCGACAACTCCACCATTGCCAGCGAAGTTATCGACGATGTAGTCAATCAGATGGAATCTCTCCTCCACGAAGTCAACGGAGAAAAGTATGCCGCCGAGAAGATGGGCATCTCCTACGAAGAGAAAGCCTTCTACGACATCCTCAAGGCTGTTCGTGACAAATACGGCTTCCCCTACGAAGAAAATCGCCTCATCGACTTGGCCAAGCAAATCAAGCTCATCATCGACGACAAATCCCGTTACGTCGACTGGGCCACCCGCACCGACCGCAAGGCAGAGCTGAAGATGGACATCGTTATCACCCTGGCC
The DNA here is from genome assembly GCA_017429765.1 of Bacteroidales bacterium. Taxonomy (GTDB): domain Bacteria; phylum Bacteroidota; class Bacteroidia; order Bacteroidales; family UBA932; genus Cryptobacteroides. The sequence continues at coordinate 52,111 of JAFROJ010000053.1, forward strand.
CGCAACAAATACCCGCCCTTCACCAAGGACGAAGTCTTCAAGGAGATCCTCGAGCAAGCCGAGAACTTCAAGAAGAACCGTCTGGTCGATGGCTACCAGATTCGTGAACCCGAATACCACATGGTCGCCGAGCCAGAAGGGCCCAAATTATATTAATGGAACTTGGATAATAGGAAAAAGTCACTATGGGAGTATATATAGAAAACATTATATTTCACAATCGCGCGCCGTTTGAGTCTCTGAATCTTGTCTTTAAGGACAAAAGTATTTCGGTTTTAACAGCATTTAATGGGAAAGGGAAAACAACTATTCTCTCATATATCGTTGATGCGTGGATTGAGATTACAAAAGGTGCTTATGAGCAGTCTTATGCTGGGAAGGCGAATAGCTATTATCGAGTATCTAGCCCCTTATATGATCTGGTAACAGGGGAGACATCTCTAGTTTATATTAGGTTTAAGACAGATCAGGGTTTTTGTGATTATCTTGATTTGCGTAATGGCTGTGACCAAGAAACATATGAACAGGTTATTTCTCTGCCTCAATCTATTCCTTTTGGAGAGATAAAGACCGCCGCATCCAAAAAGGAGGCATTCAAGTATATCTCTCGATCCTTTAAGGATAAAGATACTGTGAAAAGAGTGTTTGATAACAGCATTGTCACTTTTTTCCCCGCATATAGATATGAAGTTCCCAATTACTTAAATGAGCTGTATCAAGAAGGATTGACCTTTAAGAAAGATTTGGTCTATAATGGATATTTGACCAATCCGCTTGAAGTCAGATCCGATATGCGGGACATTGCAAACTGGCTGATGGATGTAGTTTTAGATTGGAATAATTATAGAAATAACATCATACTCCCAGATGGCCAGAATGCAGACGTTACTAGAGAGAAACAGCTTTGGCTTAACGCAAAAGCTGTTTTGGAGCAGGCATTAATATCTAAGTTCCCACAGAAGAATGTTCGATTTGGTATAGGTAAACGTTCTAATCCCGGCTCTAGATTATCGATAATGCAATACGATGTGGAAAATCCCAATGTCGCACATAGCTATTGCCCTTCTGTCTTTAATCTTTCATCCGGAGAACTTGCTATCCTGTCTGTATTTTGTGAATTATTACGTCAGGGAGATAATATTTTTGGACCTATTCCACTACAACAATTCCAAGGTATAGTCTTGATAGACGAAGTGGATAAGCATCTTCACATCAAACTCCAAAAGGAAGTTTTACCGCGTTTGTTTGAGTTGTTCCCGAATATTCAGTTTATTGTATCTAGTCATTCTCCTTTCCTTAATATGGGGCTGGCTGAGACGAGCTCTTCTCGTGCAATTGTTTATGATCTAGACAATAATGGTATTATTTCTTCTCCTACAACAAATTCAGTATATGAAGAAGCTTATAATACCTTCGTGGGAGAAAAGAATGAATACGCAAAAAGGTTCGCTGAAGCGAATGAAATTATAGCGAAAACGACAAAGCCAGTTATTATTACAGAAGGAAAGACAGACATTCTAATTCTCCAAAAAGCCGCATTAGAACTAGGAATAAATCTTGATGTTGAATGGAAAGAGTTTGGAGGAGATACTCAATCTAAAATGGTATGCGAGAATGTCGCAAAATTTACGCCGGTTCGCAAAGTGATTGCAATTTATGATCATGATTCAGATAGAATTATCAAAGAGTATCCTGATCGTTTTAATGTAGTCGCCGGGAATGTCTATTCATTCTGTATCCCCATTCCTCAGTTTCGCCTTGATTCCCAACAAAAGAAGATTTCGTTGGAATACTATTTCTCGGATGATGAGATTCGTTCGAAAATGGATGACGGTCGAAGTTTATATTTTGGGACGGATTTTACTGAATCCGGAAGATGTATATTTGATAAAGACTTGTTACTCGTTAATCAAGGAGACAGGGGGAAGGATAAGATTGTCGAATCCACAAATGGGCAAAAAGTGGTTGGGCCAGACGAATCCATTAACCTCTTGGCAACAAAGAACTCATTTGCCGAGGCGGTCTCTCAAGACAAAATCCCAATATCTATAGAAAGTTGGGAGAACTTTAATTGCATTTTTGATATTATAAATGAGATTCTGCTCTTACCGTCTTAAAACATGCTTTGATATATGTCAAAGATTCGTGTATTCCTAAAAAACAATTGGCAAGAGGCTGGTAAATGGCTAATTGCTGCTGTATTTGGTTTAATTTTAGGGAAAGCATGTGATAGAATATGGCCTGAGGACCCCGTGGTAGTAAAAGAGGTCACTGACACCATAAAAGTCATTCATGCAATCTCTCCTTTGCCTGATGAGACGGATAGCTTAATGAAAGAACAGATTCAACAACAGCTATTAAACATCAAGCTATTGAACGAATATGATTCTTATATAAAGCAGAAGAAAGCTTCTGTTTCGGAAGTGCCATGCAAACTTGTTTTTGGGAATCCTTATCCAAACAGTAAAGGGTATATCCAAAAGAGTTCATCGGCCTTGTGTAAAATATCATTGAAACAAGATAAAGAATATATCGAAATCACATTTGAATACCTATATCCTGACTATGCTGAACTAGTGAATACCCTTGGGATCAAGATGTGTAAGGTTGACAAGGTCAATGGAACAAGATCTTATGTCATGGATCAGAATTATGAACCTCAGAAGGGAGATAGGATGCTAATAAAGATCATTAACAGCTATGGAGGAGCTGGTGACTATGTTTTAGATGCGGGTTTTATTCTGAAGGAGGACAAGCTAAAAGAATATCCCGCATATTATTCTCGTTCTTTCACACTACGGGAATAGTCTCTTCACCCGGCATCGATTTCCCAGGTCGCCAAAAACGCCCATAAATCGGCAAAAAGTCGGCAAAAATTGAGACGCAAAAAAGAGCTAACCGCTGAAAATCAGGCAGTTAGCTCTTTTCAAGGTGCCCCGGGCGGGGGCTGAAAATATGAAAACAAGAGCGCTGGATAACCCCCACAAAACCAATAACTTACGCACCTAATGAAAACAATATCAATCACTTACAAAGTCTGAACGCGTTTTCCATCGTTTTCCGTAAAAATCAGGTGTTTTCGATTATTGGGACAAAAACTGATATTTTTGTCCCAAGTTTTTTGCCATCCTGCCGGACATTTTGTATCTTTGTGTTGGTTCAATAAATAAGAAATGTTACTATGGCTAACACAAAACTATCCCTCTCCTCCAAGGTCGACAAAACGACCAAGCAGTCCGAGGTTCTCATACAGCTCCGCTGCGGGAACTTCTCTCAGCGCGTGAAGTCCAGGGTCTTCATCTACCCAAAATACTTCAAGCCCAAAACGCGCAAGATTGTCATAGACGCGCGCATCATCACGAAGGAAGTTGCCGCCATGCAGCTGGCAAAATCCAAGGTCGATCTGATCTGCAACACGCTTATCGAGAAGTTCCAGGCTACCCAGCGCGACACCATACAGGAAGGCTGGGCACAGGACATCGTGGACCGTGTCGTATACCCCGAGAACTACACCGTGGAGGAAGAACACACCTTCTTCGAGCGCTACGAGCAGTTCATCGACGGGGCCGACCTCTCCATCCCGCGCTACCGCCACTACAAAGTCATGGAGCGCATCCTCAAGCGCTACGAACTCTACACCGGCCGCTCCCTCTCTTTCGAGATGCTGGACAACCTTGAGCTGGAGAAGATCCGCGACTTCATCCGCGACGAGCACAAGTTCTTCACCGTCGACAAGGAAGGCAAGCGCAAGCCCGTCAAGCGCTACGCCGCCGTATATGCCACAGTCCCTGAATACCGCTATCCCGAAGAGCGCGGCCAGAACTATCTTGTCTACACCATGAAAATCATCCGCGCCTTCATCAACTGGGCCCTGCAGCAGGGGTACACGCACAACGACCCCTTCCGCGGTTTCAAGCTGGGCATGGACAAATACGGCACACCTATTTATATTACCACCCAGGAGCGGGACACCATCTACAACTTCGATCTCTCGGAGAAGCCTCACCTGGAGCGACAGCGCGATGTCTTCGTTTTCCAGTGTCTGCTCGGCTGTCGCATCGGCGACCTCTACAAGATGACCAAAGACAACCTGGTCGAAGACTCCTACGGCACCGCCATCGAATACATCCCCGAGAAGACCAAGAAGAAGAATCCCCGCACTGTCAAGGTGTACCTGCATCCCACCGCCCTTGCCATCATTGCCAAATACGAAGGCACTCTCAATGACGACAAGGCCCTCCTTCCCTTGATCTCCCAGCAGAAATACAACGATGCCATCAAGGAAGTCTTCCGTGCCTGCGGCATCACCCGGATGGTTCCGGTCCTCGACACCATCACCCGCAAGACCGAAATGAAGCCCATCTGCGACGTGGCCAGCTCCCACATGGCCCGCCGAACCTTCGTCGGCAACCTTTACAAGCAGGTCAAAGACCCCAACCTCGTCGGCAAGCTCTCCGGCCACGCCGAAGGCTCCCGCGCCTTCGCCCGCTACCGCGACATCGACGACGAGATGATCAGCGACATGACTAAACTCCTGTAAAAAAGCGGTATCTTTGCATCATTATGATAGATGCGGAAGCAGAAAACATAATCGACGCCATCAACCGGCTCTCGCAAGCTGCCGATAAGATACTCGACACCGAAGGTCTCCAGCCGGAAGAGGCCTTCTCCGGTGTCAGGTACTTCCTGGGCCGATACTGCGACTCTCCGGACGGAATTACCGTCATACTTGACACGGACACCCTCCAATCCTGCAGGCGGCGCATCATATCCGGCTCTGGCGATTACTATTCCGCCATCGAATTCCTGGACATAGAACTCGACCCCATCCAAAACCTCGCGGAATACCTCGACGCCGAGGACCGCGGCAACGAAGCCGAACTCCTATGGTCCGTTGTGGACTTTGTGGACGAAATCCGGCAATGGACCAACCGTCAGTCAGACATCGTCCCGGAGCAGCCGTTTACCAGCTGCCGGCGTCCGCATCAGTCCGGCTCCAGCAACTTCACCCAGGACCAGTTCCTCGCCCTCTTTGACAACAGAAACTGCAAGCCCCACAAGGCCCGCCTCCTGCTCAACCATATTCTTGAGGTCTCCGGCGAGAAGAGCGTCCACACCTATTACGGTGCTCTCGCCACGGAGTGCAGAGGTTGGTTCAAGACCAACGAGCAGGACTTCGCCAGCCTCCTCCGCAACTTCCTCTCCGTCGCCGGCCTTGATCCGGCCCTGGCCGACAACGTAAGGCAGACCAAACTCGGCAAGAAAGTCATCGCCCGCGCCCAGGAGAAAAAGGCTGAAATCGCAGGCACACGGGCGAAAAACTAAAATTACACATCATTACACATCTGCCCTTGCAACCGCTTGATAACCAGGCGGTTTTATTTGTGTTATCACCCTCCGTCATCTGTGTGAAAACACGCATTTCACCCCATTTAATCAAATTATTTTTGTATCGGAAAACCCTGGGAATCAGACAAAGATAACAACCGTTTCCCGCCGGGCCCCTCCTCCGCAGTTTGTTGTTTCGTTGGGAGGAGCAACTATTAAAACAAGGTAAAATGGAAACTCTTGATTTAATAGCGTTGGCAGAGAACTGCCCCGGAACGACAATCTCGGTTAAATTGTCAGACTTGCTGCAGGCGGGCCGTTCCTTCAAGGAGGAACTGCTGCAGGACCTTCG
>JAFROJ010000054.1 GCA_017429765.1 Bacteroidales bacterium
GCAGTGGTTCCCGGAGGGGACATGCCTCCCGCCTCCAGCCAATGAGCACCTGTCATACAATGAGCACCTGTCATACAATGAGTGCCTGTCATACGATGAGTGCCTGTCATTCTGAGCGAAGCGAAGAATCTAAATGCTGTTAATGACCGAAACAAAGTGTAAAACGAATATGTCAGAAGATAAGTTTGATTACGGGAAGGCGATGGCCGAGTTGGAGGAGATCGCCGCGAAGGTCGAGGACCCGAAGACGAGTCTCGACGATATAGGCGCCCTGATCGGGCGCTCGAAGACGTTGATCCAGCGGTGCCGGGAATATCTCCGGTCGGTCCGGGAAACCATGGAGGAGGAAGGGTGATGAAGGAGATCTATCTGGCCGGGGGCTGCTTCTGGGGAGCCGAGCATTATTTCCGGAATATAGAGGGCGTGGTCGACACTGAAGTCGGTTTCGCCAATGGCGACACCCCCTCGCCGACCTACGAGCAAGTCTACACCGACACCACTGGCTACGCGGAGACGGTGAGGGTTATCTATGACCAGGAACGCCTGCCTTTGGAAGAGCTTGTCTTGGATTATTTCCAGGCTATCGACCCGCTGAGCGTGAACAAGCAGGGAGAGGATCGCGGAACCCGCTACAGGACAGGGGTTTACTATAAGGATCCCGACGATTTGGAGACGATAAAAGGAGTCTTCGGGAAAGTCGAGGCCGAATATGGCCGGCCGCTAGCCGTGGAGCTTGAGCCCCTCAGGAACTTCCACCCGGCTGACGGACGTCACCAGGATTATCTCGTGAAGAACCCGGACGGGTACTGCCATCTGCCGTTGAAACTATTCAGGTACCCCCGCCTTGTCAGCGACCTGAAGGCTCTTCTGGGGGATGAGCCGGACATCACCGCCAGGCTGGCGAACAGCGCCGCGCTGATCAAAGAGAGGATGGGATTCTTCTGGGTGGGATTCTATATGGTTGCAGGGACCGATGAGTTGGTTCTGGGGCCGTTCCAGGGGCCGGTGGCCTGCATGAGGATCGGATTCGGGAAGGGAGTCTGCGGCGCCTCTTGGAAAGAAGGGCGTACCATTGTCGTCCCGGATGTCGAGGAGTTTCCCGGCCACATAGCCTGCTCCTCGCTCTCAAAGTCAGAGATTGTAGTGCCGATCGTCAGGGACGGCGAAGTCAAAGGCGTTCTCGACATCGACAGTACCGATCTCTCCACCTTCGACCACATCGACGCCTTCTGGCTGGAGAGACTGGTTTCCTTGCTCTGATCAGCTAACGCTGGAATACTTCAGGATACTTGTGGATGAAATAGACAGGGCTGCAGCTCCACGCGTGGCAGGCGCTGTTGAGTGGAACGAATCCATAAGGTGAGTAGAGGTCGTCCTCAGGGTCGTAAGCCTCCCAGAAAGTGTCGGCTCCCTTGTCCACCATTCCGCCCCAATACTCTTCGACATATTCACGGGCCTCTTTGTACATCCCGCATGTCAGCATCGCTTCCACGAGGTAGTGGGTGGCGTAAGGAGTCCCCGGCATCACGCGGCCTTCGGTCGCCAATGCCGCGCGGATCGCCTTCGCCCCTTCCTTTGGCGTGAGGACTCCGGCGATCACCAGCCAGGCCTGGCTCATCACGCTGACCTGCTTGTCCGGCCCGCTTAGGACAAGCCCGGACTTGCTGTCATACATGTGCTTGTGGGCCGCCTTGGTGAGTCTCTTGATCAGGGAGGGGTATTCAGCGACCTCATTCCCGCGCCCGATGGCGCTGGCCAGCTCGTATGTCTTCCGGAGGGCGAAGATCAGGACGCCCTGCATGGATGCCGAGACGTCGAGCCCGGGCCTGTGGTCTATGAAATGCCAGGCTGGCTTCCTGCCCACGTCGAACAGGTCGTTCTCCCCAAGGTATGAAAGCCCGTCGGCGATCTGGATCTTGGCTACCGGGAACAGGTCGTCAGCGGTCGCCCTGTCTCCGGTGTCTGACAAGTAATCATCCAGGGTCGCGTTCCAGAGCATCGCGTAAGCCGGGATGTAGGTGCCATACTGTGGATGGGGGACGGGATCCTCTATGACAGGGGCGAAAAGCACCCCGTCCTCACGCGCGAGGCCGGCGAAAAGATAGAGGCAGCGCTTTGTCAACGAATAGTTCCGGAAAGAGCAACTGTTGGCCAGGGCCTCGAGGTACAGGTCGCCTATCCAGAGGCGCTGGTCGCGTTTGGGCCCGTCCTCATAAACCGTCTGCATGCACTCTTTCAAGGTCTCCAATCCAACCTCGTTTATCCTGCGGATCTTCTCGGGACAGTCAGGGGAAAGGGTGGTCATCACTTTCCCGGCGGTGGTCTGGGCGGTGAAGGTCATGTCGTCTATGGCGAAATCATAGCCGCCACCCGGCCAGCCCATCATCTCTATCTTCACGTAGCGGAACGCTATGCGCCGTGGGATCCGGACCCACTCGTCAAGCCGGGTGAGCGTGACGGTCTCGTCTTGCATCCATCCTCTTCCAAGGCGGTCCTTGCTCCAGGGATCGAAGGGCGTGTTCAACTCGGCCGGCAATTCCCCGAATGTGAATTTCAGCCGCACCGGGGCATCCATGCAGCGATCCAGGGTCTTGGTGTGAAAGGTGAAGTAGCCTACCATGTGTTTCCCGAAGTCAAGGGTGACCGTCTCAAGCGTCTTGAAACTCTTCCCGTAGAGATCTTCCGGAGAACCTTCGCGTTCGTATCTCCATCCCTGGAAGGCGGCCTCGTCTTTTACAGCCTTGACGACAGCGACAGGCTTGGCGGTCGTGTAGACAAACTCCGGTTTCGCGTCTTCCGCCGCCTTCAGCCACCGTTCACGCTTCCCTTCATAGGGATCCTGCGCCAATGCTGACGCCGCTGCCAGCAAGGCGGCTGATAGCGCCAATGCTTTTATCGAATTCATATCCTTACCAACCTTTTACCTTGAATAGACTAGTCTATCTTGAACGCCGCTATCTCCTTGTTGAGGTTCTCGAGCATAGCGATCTTGGTGTTGTAGAGATCCTCGGAGATGTCGACTTTGTAGTAGTGCGGGTTGATAAGACGCCTTTCCGACGGGCTGAAGTGCTTCAGGGTGTCGTTGAAGAAGGCTTTCTTCTCCAGCAGGGTGTGCTTCTCCGAGCAGTCCTTCCCGTCCCTGATAACCTGCTGTTGGAGAGCTCTCCAGGTGTACGATCCGGCCTCGAAGGTCTTGTGCTTGAAGCGGTCGGCCTCGGCGAAGATGGTGAACTCCTCCCCGGCCTCGATCTTCCTGGCTATCGAGTCTCCCCTCAGGCAGGTCACGTCCGCCTTGTAGATCTCCCCGTTGTCCGGGTCATTCTTGATGATCCTGTAGGTGATCTGGAATCCGGGATTGATCAGCTTTATAGTGTCCTCAGAGCGCTTCAGGACAGGCTCTCCCCCGATCTGGACCAGTTTGTAGACGTTCCCGAAACAGGGAGCGGCCTTGCTCGTGGCGATGGCGTCGCCGACCCCGTAGGAGTCGATGCAGGCTCCCTGGCGCTCGAGGTCGGAGATGAGATATTCATCCAACGAGTTGGTGGCGAATATCTTACACTTTCTCATCCCGTGAGAGTCGAGGATCTTGCGCACCTTCTGGGAGAGGTAGGCGAGGTCGCCGCTGTCCAGGCGGATGCCGTAGCCGGCAGCGTAGTTGTCGTCGATCCCGCACTCCCTGAAGGAGCGGATGGCGTTCAGCACACCGCATCTGATCGTGTCGTAGGTGTCGATCAACAGGATAAGGTTCTCGCCCATGTGAGTCTCGCAATAGTCCACGAAGGCTCTGTGCTCGCCCTCGACGGTGCTGCCGTAGGATGTCACGAAACTATGCGCCATGGTCCCTGTGGAAGGGACACCGTTGATGACTCCGGTGAGCACGTTGGACGAGCTCGCGCATCCCGCGATGATGGCCGCCTTCGCGCCATATGTGGCCGCCCAGGGGCCGTGGGCCCTGCGGGAGCCGAACTCGCTGACAGGGTGGTTTGTCGCCCGGCAGACCCTGGAGGCCTTGGTCGCCACGGCCATCTGGTGGTTCATGATGCAAAGCATCGGAGTCTCAAGGACCTGGGCCTCGATGAGAGGGGCCTCCACGATGATGATGGGCTGGTTGGGGAACACGATCTCTCCTTCCCGAAGAGCGTAGACGTTGCCGGTGAACCTCATCGACGACAGGTATTTCCTGAACTCTGAATATTCATCTCCGGGAAGGAACCTCTCGAAGAAGGCTGGCTCTGCCTTGCCGAGGCCGAGGACGCACTCGATGACCTCCTGGGTGCCGCTGCAGACGGCCCAGTTGTTATTCTCGGGGGCTACCCTGTAGAACATGTTGAAGACGGCGACGGTTTCTTTCCTGCCCTTGTCGAAGAAGGACTTTCCCATCGTGTATTGGTACTTGTCCGAGCAATAGGAATAATTGAGGGTATCCATCAGTTGGTGTTTAAAATCATGTCAAGAAGCGATCGGGAGGGGCCGGGATCCCCTGAGGCGACGAGAGTCACGTCCGGGGAAGGATCGCCGTCCTCCCGGATTATGCCCTCCTCCGTCATCACGTCGAGCAGGTGGCGGGCCACGGCCGGGGCCGGGTCGATCACCTGGACCGCCGGGCCGGCTATCCTCTCTATCACATCCCTCAGGAAGGGATAGTGGGTGCATCCCAGAACAATCCTGTCGGCACCCTCGTCAAGCAGGGGCTGAAGGCTCTCCCTGACAACCTCCTCGGCCTCGGGCCCGTCAAGGATCCCTCTTTCAACGAGTTCCACGAATCCTTTCCCGACCCTCTCGGCTATCCTCACGTCGTCTTCGTATAAACCCTTGGTGGTGAGATATTTCGAGCCTTTCAAAGTGCCCGCTGTGGCGAGCACGCCGATCACCCCCGTCTCGGAGCTCAGGGCCGCCGGTTTCACGGCGGGTTCCATGCCTATGAACTTGTTGGGGTACTCGGCCCTGAGTGTGGCGATGGCGGCAGCTGTGGCGGTGTTGCAGGCCACCACGATGATGTCAGCGCCTTGGGAGAGGAGAAAGTCGGTGACGGCTCTCCCTCTTTCCCGGATGAATCCAGGGGTCTTCTCCCCGTACGGGCAGAAGGCGTTGTCGGCGAAATAGACGTACTTCTCCCGCGGGAGGATCTTGAGCGCCTCCCTTAGGACCGAAAGGCCGCCGGAGCCTGAATCGAAGATGCCGATCATATCACAAATATACTTATATTCCCGGATAAAAGATTAAATTCGCGTATGGATTGTCAGTTTCGAGAAGATATGAAAAGAGTATACCGTTACCTTATTGTCTGTGTTCTGGCGGCCGCCGCCTTCTCGGCTTGTGTGGAGAAAGCGGAGACTAACCCGAGGCAAAACCAGAACCAGCAACAGCAGGGGCAGCAACAGCAGGGGCAAGGCCAGCAGGCGAGCCAGAAGCCCTCCGATGAGATCCAGCAGGCCGACCAGTTCGCTAAGGATATGTTCAGCGTCTACTATCTCTGGAACAAAGAGATAAACAGTGATCTGAACAGGCTGTCTCCCGACACCTGCAAGTCGCCGATCACGGTGGTGGAGGAGATCCGTTACCACAAGTCCGGCAAAGAGGTTGACCATTGGACCCAGTTGACGAATAATCTCGGGTCGATGACCAGCTCTGTCCAGGGACTGGGCCTAACCTATGGCTACGAGCTTCAGGCCGGAAGGATAACGAATAAGAACGGGGTCTATTTCCTGATCGTCTGTTATGTCGTGAAAGACAGCCCCGCCGAGAAGGGTGGCCTGAAGAGAGGCGACCTCATCATGACCATTGACGGCTCAGAGATCACCGCCTCCAACATCTATGACGCCTTCAACACCAAGAGCGTGCAGCTGGGAATCGCCCACCTCACCGCGGACGGTTATCTGGGCCCTGTGGAGAAGCAGGTCGACCTCACAGCCGTGGACATGTGGGAGAATCCGGTGGTTGTCAACAAGACCTTCGACATAGATGGCAAGAAAGTCGGCTACCTGGTCTATAACTCATTCGATGTGAATTCGTTGGAGACCCTGCCGGTCATATTCCGCCAGTTCAGGGAGGAGGGGATAAAGGAACTTATTCTCGACCTGAGGTACAACGGGGGTGGCTACGTGATCACCGAATGCGCGCTGGCGTCGATGATCGCCCCTCCGGCGGCTGTGGCGGCAGGAGAGGTTTTCCAGACGGAGGTTTACAACTCGCTCTTGACCGAGGCTTGGAAAGACGAGGATTTCAACACTTATTTCTCCACGACCCACACCTTCAAAGACAGCGACCAGGGCATCGACATAAACGTCAATGTAGCGGACGCCAACCCTGGCGTGAGCAAGCTTTACGTGATAGTCACGGGCGGTTCAGCCTCCGCCTCAGAGGGGTTGATAGTCGGCCTGGGTCCTTACATGGACATCACCCTTGTCGGACAGCAGACCTACGGGAAGTACTGCGCCGGCTGGATGCTCTCTCCCGAGCATGTGTATGGAACCACCTCGACCTTTGACTATTCCAAGATCACAAAATGGGGCATGTATGTGATGGTCAGCAAGTTCGCCGACAAGAACCGTCAGAACTCCGCCGAGCCGGACGGGATCCCCGTGGACATCAAGGCTGAAGACGATGTCTTCGACGGCTACCAGCTTGGCGACGAGAATGAGACCATGCTGAAAGCCGCCCTGAAAGCGGCCGGCAAGACCTACGCGGAGACCAAGGCCGCCGAGCCCGGGAAGCCTTACCGCACGGAGTTTATCGAGAGGGACATCCCCAGAGGCATCCTGATCAAGAATGGCCTTCCCGCCCCGTTTGACCTTTCAAGCGTCCGTTAATGATCACGAGAGAGCAGATAGAGAACCTTAAAGAGCGCCTGAAGACACTGGACGCCTGTCTGGATATTCCCGGCAAGAGGGAGCAGGTCGCCGCGCTACAAAAGAAGACAGAGTCGCCCGATTTCTGGAACGACCCAAAGGCGGCCGAGGCCTTCATGAAGAACCTCAACGGGATCAAGTCGTGGGTCACCGCCTTCGACAAGGCTTTTTCTGAGGCCGAGGATGTCGATGTCCTATACGATTTCGCGAAGGAGAGCCTCGAGGGCCGCGCCGAGGAGGCGGGCCCGACCCCCGAGTCATTGGAACTCGACCAGGCTTACTCATTGGCCGAGAAGGACATCGAGGCCTTGGAGATGAGGAATATGCTGGGGTCCGAGGGTGACAACATGGGCGCCATACTGACCATCAACTCCGGGGCCGGAGGCACGGAGGCTAACGACTGGAGCGCCATGCTGATGAGGATGTACCTGCGCTGGGGCGAGAGGAACGGCTACAAGACTGTCATCACCGACGTCCAGGACGGTGACGAGGCCGGTGTGAAGTCCGCCACGATCGAGTTCGACGGGGAATACGCCTACGGCTACCTCAAGGCCGAGAACGGAGTCCACCGCCTTGTCAGGATATCGCCTTTCAACGCCCAGGGAAAGAGACAGACCACTTTCTCGTCTGTCTTCGTCTATCCTCTGGTCGATGACACGATCGAGGTTAATGTGGATCCCTCCAGGCTGTCATGGGACACTTTCAGGGCCGGGGGACACGGCGGGCAGAATGTCAACAAGGTCGAGTCCGGGGTGCGCCTGCGCTACCTCTATCAGGATCCCGACACCGGAAAGGAGGAGGAGATCCTGATCGAGAACACTGAGACCCGCGACCAGCCGAAGAACAGGGCCAAGGCCCTGCTGCTCCTGCGCTCCAGGCTCTACGACATTGCCATGAAGAAAAGGCAGGAGGAGAGGGACAAGCTTGAGGGGCAGAAGAAAAGGATAGAGTGGGGCTCCCAGATACGTTCCTACGTTCTTCATCCCTACAAGATGGTCAACGACCTTAGAACCGGCTACAAGACGGCCGACACTCAGGGCGTGCTGGACGGCGATCTCGGGGAGTTCATGCGCCGTTACCTCATGCAGGAGGGTTCCGGTGGCACTGTCGAACCCGTGGAAGACATTGAGTAATAATTAAATAATCATTAATATGGCAGAGTTCAAATACGCTCCGATGTTCCAGTTGGGACCGGACACCACAGAGTACTACAAGATTCCAGGGTCGGAGAAGCTTGTCAAGACCACCGATTTGGCTGACGGGAAGTCTATTCTCGAGGTCTCCCCGGAGGCGCTCACGCTTGTGGCCCAGCAGAGTTTCCACGATTGCAAGTTCATGCTGCGCCGCTCCCACAACGAGCAGGTCGCCAAGATACTGAGCGATCCCGAGGCTTCAGACAATGACAAATATGTCGCGCTTCAGTTCCTTCGCAACGCCGAGACTTCTGTAAAGGGTGTCCTGCCGTTCTGCCAGGACACCGGCACCGCCATTATCCATGGAGAGAAAGGGCAGCATGTCTGGACTGATTTCGAGGATGAGGAGGCCCTGAGCCTCGGTGTGTTCAACACCTACACCCAGGAGAATCTCCGCTACAGCCAGAACGCCCCGCTGAACATGTATGATGAGGTCAACACCAAGTGCAACCTCCCGGCCCAGATAGACATAGAAGCCACTCGGGGCGGCGAGTACCGTTTCGTGATGGTCGCGAAGGGCGGCGGCAGCGCCAACAAGACATATTTCTACCCCATGACCAAGGCCACGATCCAGAATGAGGGGACTCTTCTTCCCTTCCTGGTTGAGAAAATGAAGAGCCTTGGCACCGCGGCCTGCCCTCCTTATCACATCGCGTTCGTTATAGGCGGCACCTCGGCTGAGAAGAACCTGCTGACTGTCAAGCTCGCGAGCATCAAATTCTATGACAACCTGCCCACCACAGGTGACGAGACCGGACGAGCGTTCCGTGACATCGACCTGGAAGAAAAGCTCCTGAAAGAGGCGGCGAGAATCGGGCTTGGCGCGCAGTTCGGCGGCAAATACCTGGCTCACGACATCCGCGTGATCCGTCTGCCCCGTCACGGCGCCAGCTGCCCCATAGGCATGGGCGTCAGTTGCTCGGCCGACCGCAACATCAAGAGTAAGATCAATGCCGATGGCGTCTGGATCGAGAAGATGGACACCAATCCTTCCGAACTTATTCCCGAAGAATACCGTCGCGCGGGAGAAGGCCCGAAGGGTATAGAGATAGATCTGGACAAGGGCATTGACGCCGTGAGGGCAGAGCTCACCAAATATTCCGTTGGCACCCGTGTTAACCTGAAAGGCACCATCATTGTGGCGCGCGACATCGCCCACGCCAAACTCAAGGCCCGTCTCGACGCGGGTGAGGAAATGCCTGCCTATTTCAAGGATCATCCCATCCTCTACGCTGGTCCGGCCAAGACTCCGGAAGGCTATCCCTGCGGCAGCATGGGTCCCACCACCGCCAACCGCATGGATCCTTATGTGGATGAGTTCCAGGGAGTAGGAGCTTCACTTGTGATGATTGCCAAGGGTAACCGCTCAAAGGTCGTGACCGACGCCTGCCAGAAGCACGGAGGCTTCTATCTGGGTACCATCGGTGGCGTGGCCGCGGTGCTTTCCCAGAGCAGCATCAGGAGCATCGAGTGCGTCGAGTACCCGGAACTCGGCATGGAGGCCATCTGGAAGATAAAGGTCGAGGACTTCCCGGCCTTCATCCTCGTCGACGACAAGGGCAACGATTTCTTCAAGAAGCTTGGGCTGTAGCCTCAGCTTTAAGGGTTTCCCCCTTCTGTTTCAGCGCCACTGCCACCCTCGGCACGTTAAGAGGGAGGGGCCCTTTGGGAGGGGCCGCGAAGCGGCGGCGCGGAAACAGAAGGGGGAAACCCTTGGGTAAAGCTATCTGGAGAACGAGTAGGGCTTGTCCTCTGCGGCTGTGCCGCGGGAGGTGTTGGGCTTGGAGTCCATATTGTACACAATCTTGGCTCCGCGGGTCAAGTCGCTGTGCTTGAAGTAGTTCTTGCTCCAGGACTTCCCATTTAGCTTGATCGCGTCGATGTAATAGTTGTCCTTGGAATTGGCGGGGGCGTCGAGGACGATCCTCTTCCCGTCGGGCAGGGAGATAGTGACCTTCTTGAACAGGGGAGTGCCGATCGCGTATTCATCCGAGGCGGGGCAGACGGGATAGAAACCGAGGGCGGAGAACACGTACCAGGCTGAGGTCTGCCCGTTGTCCTCGTCGCCGCAGTAGCCGTCGAAATTGGAGTTGTAGAGCTTGTCCATCACCTCCCGGACACGCGCCTGGGTCTTCCAGGGCTGGCCGCCCCAGTCGTACATGTAGAGCATGTGCTGGATCGGCTGGTTACCGTGGGCGTAGTTGCCCATGTTCATCACCTGCATCTCCCTGATCTCGTGGATGACACCGCCGTAGTAGCTGTCGTCGAAGAGCGGAGGTATGGTGAACACGCTGTCAAGCATCCGGACATATTCCTCTTCGCCTCCCATCAGGTCCACAAGCCCCTGAGGGTCGTGGAACACGCTCCAGGTGTAGTGCAGGCTGTTACCCTCGGTGAAGTCGCCACCCCATTTAAGTGGGCTGAAAGGCCTCTCGAAGGTGCCGTCCTGGTTCTTGCCGACCATGAGTTTGTACTCGGGGTCGTAGAGATTCTTGTAGTTCATCGCGGCCTTGGCGTACGGGGCGAGCTCCTCCTCGCTCTTGCCCAGGGCCTTGCCGAAATTGTAGATCGCCCAATCGTCGTAGGCATATTCAAGTGTCCTGGCGGCGTTCTCGCGGATACCGACGTCGCAAGGGACGTAGCCCAGGCTGTCGTAATATTCCCAGCCGAGACGTCCGGTCGAGGAGACCGTCGAATGGACAGCGTGCGCCCCGTGGGTGACCGCTTTCCAAAGCTCCTCGGCGTCATAGCCCCTGAGGCCCTTGATGTAGGCTCCGGCCACGACCGAGGCGGAATTATTGCCCACCATGCAGCCCCTGTGTCCGGGACTGGCCCACTCGGGCAGGAAACCGCTCTCTTTCCAGGTGTTGACAAGACCCTCCTGCATCTTCACTTCCTGGTCGGGATAGACCAGGTCGAGCAGGGGGAAAAGGCATCTGAAAGTGTCCCAGAAGCCGGTGTCGCCGAATAGATATCCCTCCCGGATCTCACCGTTGAAGGGGCTGTAATGAACCCTCTTCCCGGAGGCGTCGACCTCGGAAAGGTCTCTCGGGAACAAGACGGACCTGTAGAGACAGGAATAGAATGTACGCGCGTTGTCGAGGTTCCCGTCCTCGACCTTGATCCTGCCGAGAACCTCATTCCAACGGTCGCGGCCCGCCTGGGCCACCTCGTCGATGGTCCTGTCCCCGAGTTCACCGAGATTGGTCTCGGCTTGTTCGGGGCTGATGAAGGAGGAGGCGACACGCAGGTTGACCTGCTGACCCTTCCTGGTCTTGAAACCGACCATGGCGACGCTCTCGTCCACTGTATTGACCTCGAACGGGGTGTCCGAGACCACCACGAACCAGTTGCGGAAATTCTCGGTCACGCCTCCGTGATTATAGACTGAATAACCCTTGATGACATTATTCTCCATATCAACCTCGACGTTCCCGTTCCTGAAGGCGTCCACCACCAGATAGGATGTGTCTTTCTGGGGATAGGTCAGCCTGAAAGCGGCGGCCCTTTCTGTCGGGGCCAGCTCCGCCACGACATCGTGCTCCGCGAGGTACACGCTGTAGTAATAGGGCTTGACGGTCTCCGCCTTGTGGGAGAACCAGCTCTGGCGGCCTTCCTCGTCATAGACGGGGCCTGTGGTCACCGGCATGATCGAGAATGAGCCGTAGTCGTTGATCCAGGGGCTGGGCTGATGGGTTTGCTTGAGTCCCCTGATCTTTGTGGCGGAATAGGTGTAGGTCCAACCGTTGCTGTTCCGGCCGGTCTGGGGAGTCCAGAAATGAGTGCCCCAGGGAAGGGCTATCGCGGGATAGGTGTTACCAGTGGACAGCTCGTACGAGGATGCCGTGCCGGTCAATGGGTTGACAAGATCGACCGGGTCGAACCCGGAATCAGTTTCCCGGGAACAGCAAGAGGCGGCCATGAGGGCCGCGAGACCCAAGGCCAAGATAATGAGAGTCTTTTTCATGTTAACGCTCGTTTTATAATTTCCAACGGAATATGGCGCAGTCTCCTTCCTCGAGATGGAATTGACCTTCTTTGGGGGCCTTTTTCACCTCGCCGCCGCGACAGACCTGCTTGACAGGGACGTTGAAAGCCACCTCGTAGTCAAAGGCCTCGTCGAGACTCCGGTTGACGATCATGAGATAGCCCCACCCTTCGTTCTCGAGAACGGAGACAACAGCTCCCTTGCCATGGGTGTCAAGCGACTTCATCTGGGAGGGGAGTTCCTCAAGGCGGGTGACTCCGGAGGGGATCGTCTCGCCGGTGTGCCTCACCATCTTGACCTTGGCACCCATGAACACCTCCGCCCTGGCCTGGAGCTCGGTGTTCATCTCCTTCACGATGTCATACACCGGGCCGCGGACTCCTGTCTCTCCGATAGGGGCGTTGTTGAAGTCCCATGTCCCGGGTGTGGGGCACCAGTAAGTGAAATACTGAAGTCCCTGGGCGCCGTAGGCGAGGTCGGTGTAGAACTGAAGGCGCAGCGACTGGATGGTCGCGGACGGGTAGGGGTGATGGGCTGTGGAGAGCGCGAAGGCCCAGAAAGGTATGCCGGCCTCACGGGCTTCCTTAGCTATCACCTCAAGGTTGTTCCACCAGTTCCCTCGGATCCCCTCGACGGTCACGGGATAGAAGTCGAAGGAGAGAAGGGGCAGCCCCACCTCCTCGACGAACCTATGGACATATTCAGGATAGGTGCAGCCAAGCACCTCGTCCGTGGCGTAGTTCGGGAATAGGTTCAGGTACAGAGGATGGGTGTCGTCAACCGCCTTGATCCTTTCAGCCCAGGCCGCGAGGCCGGGGAAGTCCCGGACGGCGGGCTCGTCCCTCAGGAAATAGCCGTAGAGGGCGGGATGGTCCTTGACCTTCATGACCGTCGCCTCCGGGTCGGTGCTGAGTTCAGAGCAGGTGAACATTATCTTCACACCGGTTTTCTCCCCGAGTTCCAGCGCCTTCAGGGCGTCATCAAAACCGCCGATGTGGGAGAAGTTGATGTTGAACCCGGCGTCGGCCAACTCCTGGTAGGTCTCCTCGGAAGCGTACTCGGCGGGGATGCTGTACCAGGCGAGTATGGGGATACTGACTTTGTCTCCCTTATTCCCGCAGGAGACAGCGGCGGCGATCCCGATCACGGCCAACAAAGTCTTTATCACTTTCATATTCAATGGTTTATTTGATTCTGAATATAAGCTCGTCTCCGGGGCCGACCTTGAACTGGCCGGGCTTCTTGCCGATCCGGACATATTTCCCGTCCCTGTCGACCTGCCTGACTCCGCGGCTGAAAGCGATGTCCAGACCGACGGTCTTGTCGATGCTCGCGCTGACCAGGACAAGGAAGGCTTTATCTCCCTTGACGATTTGTGAGACGAGCAGCCGGCCCCCGTCGGTCTCCAGTTTTGAGACCCCTTCGGGAAGGGCTTCCAGCGGCTTTGTCCCGGCGGGGATGCCTTCCCCGGCGAAACTGACGTCCTTCACGGTCGAGCCGACGAACACCCCCGCCCTGGATTGCAGCTCGGTGTTGAGGGCCTTGACGTTGTCGTACATGGGGGTGCGCTTGCCATCGTTGGTTATGGGGCCGTCGTGGTAGTTGAAATCGCTCCCCGGCCCGGGTGTCCAATAGGTGAAATACTGGAGCCCGGCGGCCCCGTAGGCCAGGTCGGTGTACATCTCGAGCCTCAGGTGCTCCGGCTGGGGCATCGGATAGTGCCAGTGCGGCACGCACATCGCGAATGCCCAGAAGGGGAGACCGTTCCTCGAGGCCTCGTCACGGATGATCTCGAGGTTCTCGTACCACTCCTCGTGGAGGCCGTCGTTCTTGACAGGATAGTGGTCGAAGGACACCAGCGGGAGACCCACCTCGTCGATGAAGCGGGACACATAGTCCCTGTAGTCCTTTGCCCCGATGGTGGGGCAGTCTATCGCGTTGGGGAACAGGTTGAGGTAGAGGGGATGGGTCTTGTCTGCCTTCTCTATCTTACGGGCCCAGGCGGCGAGGTCCGGGAAGTCTCCGCACCAAGGCTCGTCCCTGAGGAAGTAGCCCCATAGGGCGGGATGGTCCTTGACGAGGGCCGCGGTGCTGTCCGGACGGGAGCGCAAGTCATTGCAGGTGAACAGGATCTTGACACCTGTCCGCTCGCCCAGCTCCAGACCCTTCATGGCGTCCTGGAGGCTGCCCGTGAAGGAGAAATTGATGTTGAATCCGGCCTCGGCCAGTTCCTGGAAGCGCTCCAGGGTGAACTCGCTGGCAGGCATGCTGTGCCAGGCGAGGATGGGAAGAGTCTCGCCGTCCTTTGTCACGTTCTTGTCGCAGCCGGCGAGTTGAAGGGCCGCGAGCGCCACGGCAAGAGCCTTGGCTATTGATGAGAATCTCATATTCATGATTCGATCCAAGGGATGTTGACCCCTTCTCTAAGTTTGGTCACTCCAAGCTCGTTGCAGTCGTGGTAGAACCTCTTCTCCTCGTCGGCATAGCTCTCCTCAGGGGCCCACTCTCCACGCCTGGACATCATCTTGTAGAACCTCCAGCTGAGGTTGGCTGCCCTGGTGTGGGCCTTGTCTTTACCTTCGGCGGCCTCGATGGCCTCCTCCCAGATCTTGTCCATCCGGGCGAGATCCTCGTCGCTGATGAGGCCGTCGAATATGTCGGCGCAGTTCTGGACGAGGGTGAAATGGCGCCCTGAATCGGCTATGACCTTGTGGATGTAGTCGAAATAATCCCGGACCTTGGGGGCGGCCGCCCCGTAATACGCTCCCATGAAGCCGTCGATCAGCTCGTCGGTGTCGAGATCGGGGTTCCAAAGAAGCCTGGCCAGGACGTAGGCTCTCATCTCCCCGAACTCGCCGCTGACGCCGCCCTGGTACATTCCCTGCTCGAAGACGCCCTTGACCCCGTTATTCTTGAAGAAGTTGATGTTATCCTTTAAAGTGTAGAAATTGGGGAAAGGGCAGAGGTACTGGGCGAAGTTGGTCGTGTAGTCCCAGATGTAGATCCTGTCGCAGATCTGGCCCCATCTCTCGATGTGTTCCCTGGCGTGGACATTGTTCGGGCACTCCTCAATGGAATGGCCGTTGCAGCCTCCGGTGCAGTACCTGACGATGACGTTGTCCCTCGGGACCGTGTGTTTGGGCGGAGTGATTGAATATTGGTAGGCCAGAACGTCCACGGCGACATCGGGCCTGGTCACCTTGACAGAGTCGGCTATCCTGTTGACGAAGCGGAGAAGGGGACCCATCGGGGACCCTTCCTCGTCTATAATGGCCTGACACTCAGGGCAGGTGCAGTAGCTCCCTATGACGAAACTGTCGTTCTGGGACACGGAGACAATCTTGGCGTCGGGATTCTCGTCCAGCCACTGGCGGACTTTGGCCAGCGTGATGTTGAAGACATCCTCGTTAGTGACGCAGAGCTGGCTGTAGAGGTGGCGGGCCGTCCTGACCCCGTCTATTTCCGAGAAATACTCGGGATGCTCCTCGAAATACTCCTCCGGAGGGACCAGCTTGCTGAAGGTGTGCACGAATTGCCCGGCGTAGAAGACCCCGTTCCCCCATTCGGTGGGAAGCTGCCCGGCGAGGTTGCCGTTGCGGTGGAGCTTCACGCTGATCTCCTTGTCCCAGACAGCGGACCAGTAGACGTCCCTGTACTCGAACGCGGGTTTCTCCACCTTATTCACTTTCTTGAGGACGAGATCATTCAGGGAAGGGACGGTCTCGGTGTCCGTGGCGTAGAACTCGCATCCCATCAGTCGCAGCAGCTCGAAGGCCCCGTACAAGGTTCCTCTCCCGTAGTTCTCGCAGCTTCCGGTCACGAATATCCTCTTTCCCTTTTTCAGGATGGCGTAGCCCTCTCCTCCAAGGGTGTCCCGGACAGCTTTCACGCTAGGGATGTCCCTCCCGGTCAAGCCAAGGACTATCTCCCTGCCCTTGGCGGGAGTCTCGTCAGTCACGGTCTCCACGGGATTCCCGGTGATCAACTCGAAATATTTGGAGAGTCGCTCCGCCGCGGTGATCTCGGCGGGCAGTGCCTGGGCCGACCTCACGATCCGGTACCGGAGTTTCCCGTCCTTGATGACACGGCTGCCTCCCGAGCAGGAGCATAAAGCCAAGGTCAAAGCGCACAACGCTATGAATGTCAGGTGTTTTCTCATGGTGTCAGGTGTGTAGGGAGACAGAGTCTCATTTCACCTTGATGGAGTTCAGGAGGTCGAGTTTGCCGTTGTCGACAAGATGGATGATCAACTCGCCGAAGAGAGTGTTCTGCCATGCGAACCAGGCGCGGGTGAACTTCTTGGCGTCATCCTTATAGAAGGACTCGTGCATGAAACCGGTGCCGGCGTCAGTCTTCATCAAAGTCTCCACGCACCACTTGATCTCCTCGTCGTCCTGGGAGGTGAAGGCCTTCATCATTATGCTCATGGGCCAGATGTAATCATAGCCGATGTGCGGCCCTCCGATTCCCTCGCCGGCGGTGCCCTTGAAGAAATAAGGGTTGTCCTCGCTCCACACGAAGCGGCGGGTGTTCTGGTAGATGGGGTCATTGATGTCCACATCGCCGAGATAGGCCATGGCGAGGAGGCTGGGAACGTTGGAGTCGTCCATCAGGAGCCTGTTGCCGAAGCCGTCCACCTCGTAGGCGTAGATCTTACCATATTTAGGATGGTCGTAGACGGCGTATTCCTTGAGGGCCTTCTCGACCTCGGCGGCGAGAGCCTCGCACTCTCCGGCCAGTTTCGGGTCCTTGTTGACAGTCGTCAGGATCTCGGCGGCCTTGCGGAGCGAGGTGACGGCGAAGAAGTTTGACGGAATAAGGAACTCGAACATCGTGGCGTCGTCAGAGGGACGGAAGGCCGAGGCTATGAGGCCGCAAGGCTTCACGGGGTTACCCTTGCCGTCATTGGATTTGGTGTCGAACTGTCGGTCCGTGACCCTCGCGAAATGATAAGGCCCGTGGCCTTCCTTACGCTGCTGCTCCTTGAAGGTCTTGAGAGTCGCCTTGATGGCGGCCAGCCATTTGTCCCCGAAGACAGAGTCGTCTCCGGTGACCTTCCAGTACTGGTAGGCCAGACGGATAGGGTAGCAGTGAGAGTCAATCTCCCATTTGCGCTCATGATCCCAGGGATTCATGTCTGTCAGATCCTTCTCCCACTCGCTTCCCTTGGGCCCGTCGTTGAAGGCGTTGGCGTAAGGGTCGATGTCGATGAGGGTGAACTGGCAGTTGATCACTCCGGCCAGCATATTCTTCAGATCCTCGTCCTCGTTAGCCAGCTGGACGTAAGGCCAAACCTGGGCGCCGGAGTCGCGGAGCCACATCGCGTGGATGTCGCCTGTGTAGACGAAGGTTCTCCAGTCGCCGTTCTCGTCTTTGCCGAAATGGACGGTGGTGTCCAGGGTGTTAGGGTAGCAATTGGCGAACATCCAGGCCAGGCGGCGGTTCTTGAGGACCGACTGAGTCTGGGTGATCTTGTTCTCCACCGCCGTGGACTTGAACAGCCTCTCTTCCGGGGCGGGGCGCTTGGACTCGAGATTCTGGGCCTGGGAGGTACAGGCGCAAAGCATCAGAATGCTGGAAATAAGGAGTAAGGAGCGTTTCATTTAGACGTGTTTTTACAAATTTATAAAAATTTTCGCGTTTTTTAGGTACTATGTCTTGCAAGGTATTTGAAATATTTTATATCTTTGCGATGGAAAAATAATTGCTAAACCAAGAATATTATGAAAAAAGTAATCAACGCCAGTGTGGGAGGGAGGGGTTTCACCCTCGACGAGGACGCCTACGAGAGGCTGAACCTCTACTTTGACCACTTCAAAGCCCGCCTTAACAAAGACTCCCAGTCCGCCAAGGAGGAGGTCATGTCTGACCTGGAAAGCCGGATCGCCGAACTTTTCAACGAGGGGATCGGCGGTGCCTCGTACAGGGTGGTGGATCTCGCTTTGGTCAACAAGGTTGTCGGCCAGCTCGGGATGCCGGACGGGTCGCCGGAGCCGATCGGCCCTTCGACGAGCTCAGGGACCGGAAATAGCTCAGGGACCGGGAGTGGCCCTTCGACAGGCTCAGGGACCGGGACGGCCGGGCCGGATTTCTCATATTACGGGGCGAAAGGCGAGGGGAAGAAGCGCTTGTACAGGGATCCTGACGCCAAGTCGATCGGTGGAGTCTGCTCAGGTCTCGCCGCGTTCCTTAATATTGACACGACCATAGTGAGGATCATCATCCTCCTGGCCCTGCTCCTTTGGGGTACCGGCCTGATCGTGTACATCGTTCTTTGGATTGTCGTGCCGCTCGCCAACACCCCCGCCCAGAAATGCGAGATGAGGGGACTGGAGCCCACGGCGGAGAATATGGCCAGATTCAGGGACTCATCAAAATAACAGCGTCATGGAGAACAATGCCGAAAACGTGCGCTCACAGATGCGCAAAGGTGTGCTGGAATATTGCATTCTGAGCATCCTGGACAAGAAGGAGGCCTATGCCTCCTCTCTCCTCGAGGATTTGAAATCCGCCAACATGATAGTGGTCGAGGGAACCCTCTACCCCCTGCTCATCCGTCAGAAGAACCAGGGGCTGCTCTCCTACAGGTGGGAGGAATCCACCCAGGGTCCGCCCAGGAAGTATTATTGCATCACCGAGAAAGGACGCCTGCAACTTGGAGAGATGGACGCGGCGTGGCGAGAGATCGTGGAGACTATCAAGACAATAAAGGAGGGCTGAATATGAGACCGGTTGAGAATGTCAGCATAGGAGGCTATGTCTTCTGTCTTGAGAACGACGCCTGCTCGTTGGCCAGGAATTACCTTTCCGAGCTGGAGTCTTTCTATTCGAAGGTGGTCAGCGGAGCCGAGATCATGGAGGGGATAGAGGAAAGGATGGCTGAACTCCTGATAGAGAAACGGGGGACCGGAGAGGTCGTGACCCTGGGGATGGTAGAGTCGGTCATCTCGGTGTTGGGGAAGCCTGAGGCGATCGAGGAGGAGTCGGAGAGTGAAAGGCCGGAGCCTAATGAGGAAGCTTATAAGGTCAAGAAGAAACTCTACAGGGATCCCGCCAACGGCAAAGTGGCGGGTGTGTGCTCGGGTCTCGGGACCTATCTCGGGATAGACCCAACGATATTCAGGCTCATATTCACGATCCTCACCCTCGCCGGAGCGGGATTCTTCTTCCATCGGGGATGGATGAGGGTGCCCGACTATCTTTTCCCCCTGGTTTACGTGGTTCTCTGGATCTGCATGCCGGTGGCTAAGACCGTCATGCAGCGGGATGAGCTGAAAGGGGAGAGAGGAGATGTCGACGCCATCAGCGCCAGGATCAAGAGCGGGGCCCATGAGGTGGAGGAGGCTGCCGGAAGGGTCGTCAGGTCTGATTTCTGGCCATGGTTCTGGAGGCTCGTCGCTGTTTGCGTGGGGATAGTGTTCCTCGTGACAGGTGTGGCGGGAGTTGTCTCGCTCGGTTGCCTCGCCTTCGACGGGCACTTCCTTTCGAACACCTTCTTCCTTAACAAGGCGATCGAGGAGATATCGAGGGAGGCCCCCATAGTCCTGGACATGCTGGCCTATCCTCCCTTGACCATAGCCCTGGTCATCACGGCCGTTATCCCGTTCATCGGTCTGATCTATGGAGGCGTGTTGCTGCTGTTCAACCTCAAGGAACCCAAATGGCATCCGGGAATATGCCTCCTGGTCATCTGGCTCATCGCCGCTGTCGTCCTGGCCGTCCTGACAGTCATCATGCTGTTCAACGGCAACCTGATCTGGTGACGGCCTGACGGAGGATCTTTAACCCATCATAGCCACATGAAAAAATTACCTGGGCGCGACCGTTTCCGCGCCCAGGTATTATCATAATATTCAAAAAGAGTTATCGCAAAAGCTACATCACGACAGGCAGAGGGCCGCCCTGAGCGCCCTGAGGGGCACCCTGCGGCGCGCCCTGGGGACGACCTCCCTGAGGAGCGCCCTGAGGACCGCCAGGCATGGGGCCGCCAGAACCGCCTAAGCGGAACTGCTGCTGGTTGAGGGCTTCCTCGTTAGCGGGGATCTTGCCAGGATCGTTGGCGGCGCAGATGGCGAGCCAGGCCACGATGGTGGCGTCGAGTCTGAGGTCACCCAGGCTCAGGCGCTCGTAGGTGTCCATGATGGTGTGGTAGGTACGGTTGTACTCCAGAACATCCTGGATGAACTGATAGGAGGGAAGACCGACCCTGTTGAAGGTGACATGGTCAGTCGATCCGGTGCTTCTCGGGGACAGGTAGTTGAAGCCGAGGGGCTCGATGTACTTCATCCAGGCCTCAAAGAACGGGAAGGCCGCGTCGTTCCTCTCAAGATAGATGCCGCGGAAACGGCCTGAACCGTTGTCCATGTTGAGGTAGAGGGCGAACTTGTCGTACCCGGGGAGCTTCTGCTGGTTCTTGTAGAGGTTCTGCTCAAGATAGCCCCTGGAACCGAAGAGTCCCTGCTCCTCACCGCCCCAGAGGGCGAGACGGATGGTCCTCTTAGGCTGGATCCCGAGGGTCTTGAGGATACGCATGGCCTCGATCATGACGATGCATCCGGAGGCGTTGTCAGCCGCGCCGGTGCCGCCGTGCCAAGAGTCGAAGTGACCTCCGAGAAGGACGATCTCATCTTTGAGCTTCTTGTCGGTGCCGGGGATCTCGGCGTAGACATTGTGGACCTCCTGGTCATCCGTGAACTTGTTGATGAGCTCGAGTTCCATCTCGACTTTCTCTCCTTTCTCGATAAGACGGACCATACGGCCGTGATCCTCGATAGGCATCATGATCTCGGGAGTGGGCTCGGGGTCGCCGACCTTGTAGTTGACGCCAGTTCCGCTGGGCACATTGAAGGTGCCGCGGCCGGTCACGACGCAGAGGGGCTTCTCGTTGGCGAGCAACTCGGCCGTGAGCTGCCTGAGCTCCATCATAGCGGCGAAGTCGACAGCCTGCCTGGGCATACGTCCGCCGCCACCGGTGGGCGGGCCTGCGGGAGAGATTGTGTTCTGGACGCGGTTGTCTTGGGTCAAAGCCTCAAGCTGCTCCTCTGTGTAGCGAGTGGCGAGAGGGTTGAAGTTCATGGTGTAGGTCTGAGTGGCGGGCATGAGCAGGATCTTGCCGGCGATCTTGCCCCTGTACTGCTCCAGGCTCTCCTTGGTGGAGGCGTCGAAGACGATGCACTCACCTTTGACCAGGCCGTCAGTGCTGCCGGACCAAGCCTTGGGGTTGACAGAGAAGGCGCAGTAGTACGGCTTTGTCATGGCGGCGTAGGTCTTGACGACATCCCAACCGCCCCTGGTGAACTCGTAAGCGAACTCGGCCCTGGGGTTGGACAGACCGAACTCGTTCAGTTTCTTGACCAAGAGACCCTCGGCCCTGCGCTTCTGCTGGGAAGCGGTGAGCCTGGAGCCCATGAGGTCGGTCAGATACTGGGATATCTCCTCGATCTTCGAGTTGTTCAGGCCTTCATTCTTGATTTTGGTCGCGAGTTCAGGAGATTCCGAGACCTGGGCGACAGCTGTGTTGCCGCAGACAATGGCCGCAAGCAACATGATCCAAAAACCTTTTCTCATAAGTTCGTTGAATATTAATGAAACACAATGCTTTACTTGCTTTGCTCAATGGCGGCCTGGGCGGCGGCTAGGCGGGCGATAGGCACGCGGAAAGGCGAGCAGGAGACATAGTCGACCCCGATCTTGTTGAAGAAGCGGATGGAGTCAGGGTCTCCGCCGTGCTCTCCGCAGACACCGCACTTGAGGTTCGGCCTCTTCGAGCGTCCGCCCTGGATCCCGAACTCGACCAGCTTGCCGACGCTCTTGACATCGATGGTCTGGAACGGGTCGGAGTCGAGGATCTTGTTGCCGAGATAGTCGCCCATGAAAGTTCCGATGTCGTCGCGGGAGAATCCGAACGTCATCTGAGTGAGGTCGTTGGTACCGAACGAGAAGAACTCGGCGGCGCGGGCCATCCTGTCGGCGGTCAGGGCCGCGCGGGGAATCTCGATCATCGTTCCGAACTTGTAGTCGATGTTCTGGATCTTGATTCCCTCGATCTGGGCCTTCACGCGGTCGCAGATGGCTTTCTGGAAGCTGAGCTCGCGGGCGGAGATGGTCACGGGGATCATGATCTCAGGCATAGGCTGGTAGCCTTCGAGCAGGAGCTCGGCGGCCGCCTCGAAGATGGCGGTGTACTGGGTCTCGGCGATGAGA
>JAFROJ010000055.1 GCA_017429765.1 Bacteroidales bacterium
AAAAATAATGCCGAATCTCTATCTGCCAAACGCACTTACCCACAAGGAAAGTGCTTCTTTTGGTCTGACCGAACTTTAGAAAAGTATGTTAAACGCCTGAGAAATCGGGCAATAAACGAATATTATTTACGAATGAAACGAATATTAATTCTGGCGGCCATCCTGGCCGTGGCGGGTTGCGCCTCAAACAACGGCGGCATCCCGAGGGGAAAGGCCCCCGAGAGACTGGACAAGGCGATGGCCGATTACTACCAGACCATTGCCGACTGTAACGAGGAGATCCACAGCGTCATGGTGGTCCAGCACGGCAAGGTGCTGGCGGAGAAGTTCTTCAGCCCGGACACCGCCCATGTGCTCCACTCGGTCAGCAAGACTTTCACCTCGACGGCTGTCGGCTTCGCCATCTCCGAGGGACTTCTGTCACTTGAGACAAGGATAGTGGACCTGTTCCCGGAGAGCGTTCCCGAGAACCCTTCGGAGAACCTCCAGAAGGTCAACATCCGTAACCTGCTGACAATGAACTCCGGACACGCCACTGACCCGACCGGTTTAGTACGTTCCGGCGACGGCGACTGGATCAGGGGTTTCATGGAGTGGCCGATCAAGTACGAGCCCGGAACCTGCTATTGCTACAACAGCCTCGGCACCTACCTGCTCTCGGCGGCGGTGCAGAAAGTGAGCGGCGAGAAGGTCGTGGATTATCTCGAGAGCCGTCTATGGAAGCCTCTCGGGATCGAGAAACCATTCTGGCAGGAAAGCCCCGCGGGAATCAACACCGGAGGATGGGGACTCTATCTCCACACCGAGGACATGGCCAAGCTGGGACTCTGCCTACTGAACGGCGGCAAGTACGGCGGCAAGCAGGTCATCCCCGCCGAATGGGTCAAGGAGATGTCCTCATGCCAGGTACCCTCAGTCCCGGCCGGGACCAATGAGGAGAAGATGAGGGAGAGCGGCACAGACCCCGCCACAAGCGACTGGCTCCAGGGTTACGGTTACCAGATGTGGCGCTGCCGCCACAACGCTTTCAGGGCTGACGGCGCCTACGGACAATACATCATCGTCATCCCCGACAAGGACGCCGTGATCGCCGTGACCGCCCAGGTCGGCGACATGCAAGCCGAGATCAACCACATCTGGGACAACATTCTCCCGGCCCTTTAACAGATTGTCTATGAAACGATTGCTTATCGCTTTGGCCGCGTTGTCACTGACATTGGCCATGTGGGGCCAGCAGGCGCTCGGCCCTGGGACGGGACTGGTCTCCCCCGAGATCAACCCCGACCACTCAGTCACTTTCAGGCTTTACGCCCCCAAGGCGATATCAGTGAAAGTGACCGGCGACTTCACCCCGGGCAGTGCCGACCTTGTCGAGGGCAAGGACGGAGTCTGGACCTACACCACTCCCCCGCTCGAGGGCGAGCTGTACTCCTATTCGTTCATCGTGGACGGGGTGAAGGTGATGGACCCTTCCAACATCTACCAGAACCGGGACGTGGCCACATGGACCAACATATTCACACTCAGCGCGGAGCAGGGAGACAAGGGCTGGTACTACGAGACCCATGACGTCCCCCACGGCACCGTCTCGCATGTCTGGTACGAGAGCCCGACCCTTGAGAGTGCCCGTCGACTGACGGTCTACACCCCGGCCGGCTATGAGGGAGGGAAGGCTAAATACCCCGTCCTCTACCTGCTTCACGGCTCGGGAGGCGACGAGGACGCGTGGAGCGACCTCGGCCGCACAGCCCAGATCATGGACAACCTGATCGCCGAAGGAAAGGCGAAGCCGATGATAGTGGTGATGCCTAACGGTGTGTGGTTCAACAAGGCGGCCCCCGGAGCGGCCGTGAACATGTTCCAGCCCACTTTCGCCAACAGCCGCTCGCAGTCCACCATCGAGGTAGAGAACAGTTTCCCGGACATCATCAGTTTCATCGAGAAGAACTACAGGGTGGCCAAGGGATACGCCAACACCGCCGTGGCCGGTCTCTCGATGGGAGGGAGGCAGTCCTGCATGCTCTCGATGCATTATCCTGAGAGGTTCGGCTATGTCGGCCTGTTCTCGGGAGTGGCCCCCACGGAGGGCAACGAGCAGGCTCTTGACGCGGTCTTCGCCGCCAAGCCCAAGCTCTACTGGATCGGCTGCGGGAAAGACGACAGCATCATGGTCAACTCAAAGAAACTCAAGGCCTTCTGCGACGAGAGAGGCTACCCCGCGACCCTTTACGAGTCCGAGGGCGGACACATCTGGCGTAACTGGAGGGTCTATCTGACCATCTTCGCCCAGCAACTGTTCCAGAATTAGTTACCGCTGATCTTGGAATCCAGGATCTTCTGCCGGGCGGCGTCCCAATAGTCGCAGTCCAGCTCAAGGAAGGTGGTGGTGTAAGGCACCGTGAGCGGAGTCTTGATTATCACCACGGTGAATAGCTTACCAGCCTCGTCGAGGCGGGAGATCAGTTCCTCATGAGGAGCGCTCGAGGCCTCTGGGCCGACGGCGCTCTTTATTCCTTCCTTCAGCTGGCCGATCCCCTTTACCATGTCCTCGGTGATGAAGCCGAGCTCCTTGTCGTTATAGATGTGGGCGAACACGTGGGGGTACTCGTCAATCATCCCGACAGTTGTCTTAAGCACCTCAAGATAGGGCTGGTCGGCGTAAAAGGTGACAATCCCCTCACCCGACTGGAGCGGATAGGCCATGTCGGCTATGACGATCCAGTTGCGGTGGCCCAGAAGGGGCATCATCTCCTCGAGACTCGCTTTCCAGTCTTTTTGGGGGCCGGAAACGTCACCCTCGACCTTCGACATGTCGATGGCGCAACCGGAGAGGCTGGCGAGACAAACGGCCGTCGCCAAAAGGAAATACTTGATATTCATTTACTCAGAGTTTTATTAGCTTGTACACAATGAAGCGGCAACCCTCGGATCCGCTCTTGAAGCGGAATGGCTCCAGGCGGGTCACGGAACGCCCTTCGGAGACTTGGATATTCTTGAAAACCTTGCGCTCGAGGACCTTGCCCCTCTCGTTCTGAAGCTCCACCGTGAGGTTCACGGAGCAAGCCTCGTCGAGATTGAATATGACCGGCTCGATGGAGTCCCCGGGCCCATAGACGGTGTCCACGTCCCCGCTCGCCGCCCAGATCCTCCCGAACACCATCTTGTTGGCGTGGAAGGCCAGTTTGGGGACCCGGTAGGGATCCACGAGGGGTTTCTGGTAGGTGAACATGTTGGGACCCGACTCGAGCGAGCACCAAGAGAAGCCGCTCACGCCGGTGAGAGTCTGGAGCTTCATGGACTCCCAGGCCGAGAAGGCCTGATAGCCCTGGCCGGCCCTCCACTCGTCATCCCGGAAGGAGCGGCCGATGTTGCCCTTGTCGTAGTTTTTCTCATAGGACTGGATCTTGTACCATGGATCCTTCACGGCCAGTTCCCAGTTAGGCTGTGCGATTGACTCCTCATGCTCGAAATTGAAGTAGCATAGATCCTTAGCCTCAAGGCAGGTCTTGGCGAAGGGACGAGGATAATTCCTGAGCCCGCTCCAATCGCTGGTGTAGCCGGTGTAGGAGTCCTGGGCACCCCTCGTCATCATCCTGTGCATGAGCCAGGGGTTGCGCTCATGGGTCTGCCCGTTGACATCCAAGGTGCCGTCGTAGTTGGCGTAATGAGTCCACTGCCAGAATGTTGTGGGCGACACGAGACGACTGCTGTCGGTGCCGACTATGGCCGGGATGATAGAGTTGATGTAGTCCTCGGTGTCGCTGAACGGGTGCCTCTGGAACTGGTTGGGATGGTTGCTGGCCTCCCACATCACGATGGAGGGATGATTGAAGACCTGGCGCATGTAGACGGGATAGTTGGCTATGTCCACATTCCAGACCTCCCCTTCCCTGATCCAGCTCGAGGTCTGCCAGATGATGTAGATGCCCATCTGGTCGGCGAGTTCGGCGAAGCGCGGGTCGTTGACCCCGCTCGGGGCGTTGTTCTCCGCGTGGACATGGATTCTAAGGAGGTTGCCTAACTCCTTGATCATCATTAACTCGCTCGCCATCTGGGTGTCGGTGGCGCAGCGGATTGTCTTGGCCACTGTCTCCAGCGGGAGGCGGTAACCGAATATCTGCCCTCCGCCAAGGATCTCGGGCTTGTTGTTGATGTAAAGGACTCCCTCTCTCTGCTCGATGAACCGCACCCCGGTGGTGGTCACCAGGTCATCCACCGGCTTTCCGTCCTCGTCTTTCAATATGATCTCGACCTTGTAGAGCCTGGGGTCGGACGTCGACCAGAGCTCGGGCGACTCAAGACAAGCGTCAAGATTGACCACATAATCGACCGACGGCCGCACCTCGATCTCCTTCTCCACGCTGGCGGCGACAGGCCCATCAGTGGGGAACCAGGGATAGTAATTGACTGTCAGTGAGCCCTTCCAACTCCAACAGGAATCATTCTTGAGGGTGATCTTATGGTGCTGGACGGCTTTGAACCCGTCGAGAGAGAGGGTGTGGACAAGGCCATCGGCTATATGGCACTCGCCGTCGGTCAAGACCAACTCGGTCCTTCCGAGGAACCATCCTATGTTGTGGTCGTTGGGGGCGTGGAAGACCGTCTCGTCCGTGTAGTACGGCTTCACTTTCACGGCTATGATGTTCTCCTGGCCGGGGTGGAGATATTCCGTGATGTCAATATCCCTGGGCAGGCGGCCTCTCAGGACAGCGGCGGGCTCACCGTTGACCCAGACCTCTCCGGCAGGGTCGAGGGTCTCCATCACGAGGGAGGCTCTGGTGAATTCCCCGACTTTCACCTTGGTCCTGAGGTAGTAGTCCTCGCCAGCCTCGTTGAAGCCTCCGTGAGGGGAAGGAAGCTTGACAAGCTCCCAAGAGGAGTCGTCGTAAGAATCTGTATGCCAGCCTTCCATGGATGGGATGGGTTCGAAGTCCTCGTCAAACAGCATCTCGGTGAGGTACGGGGTACGGGCCTCGTTTTCCCTGTTGTCGGTGAAGTTGTAGAAGGATATACCTTCCACGGCCGCCCCGCCGTCCAAGGCGCTGATCGAGAATGAGGTGATCACACCCTCCCCGACCGGGAACTCCTTGACTGTTTTCCCCTTAGACGAGAGGAATATTCTCTTGTTGGAGAGGTCCCCGTAAATCTCGGGATCCGTGAGAGATCTCGTGTCTATATCAATGACTTCCCCGCCGCTCATGGTGAACTTGACCTTCAGCCCGGAGGCCGGTCCGGCGAGGGAGAGCCTCATCCTGAACCTCCATTCGACAGGCTTTATCGGCACCGAAGCGATGGCGCCGTCCAGAATCAGGCGGCCGTCCTCTATTCTCGCCCCGTCCGCCGTCCAAAGGCTCCAGCGCTCCCTGGCGGCGGCCTCCTTACCCTTCTTGTAACCATAAGCCTTCCATTCCTGAAGCCGGATCGTCCTCCTGACCGAGGTGAGGGGCTGGGGCTTGATGGTGGAGAGAAGTCCCTTGACATCCTCGTCCGAGAATAGCGGGGTGTCGAGCCCCGGGTCTCCCCAGAACCGGGAGGCGTAGTCGGTGTAGCGATTGAGTGCGTCCACCCTTCCCTCGGTGTCCAGCCATTCGGTCTCCCCGTGGAAATCAGTGACACCGTTGGCTTTAGGGTCTTTTGTGAGGTAGCGCATCTCGAAGGTGGTAACCTGTCTCTGGGCGAGAAGATCTCCGGCCAAGAGAGCCATCAAGGCGAGGCTGGCGGCAATTCCTTGTCTAATCATGATTGTGGTTTATTCATACAAAAATATTATTTTTACGTTTAATAAACCACAATTATTTGATGGCATGAGAATTATCGCGTTGGCATTGTCGCTGCTGGTCTCCGTCTCGATGGCGGCGCAAGACTTTCCCGGGGTGAGATCCACTTGGGAGGGATGTGACAGGTATGACTTCAAAGTAGAGGGCCGCGACGCCCTCGTGGTCATCCCTAAGGAGGCCGCTCCAGGGAGACCCTGGATCTGGCGGCCCGCCTTCTTCGCGGCCTTCCCCTCGGTCGACAAGGCCCTACTGGAGCAGGGCTGGCACCTGGCCTATTACGACGTCACCCATCTTTATGGAAGCCCCAGGGCGGTGAGGCTCTCGAGAGCGTTTTACGACTTCGTGGTGCCTGCGTTCAAACTTTCCGACAAGGTTGTCGTGGAGGGGTTCAGCCGGGGCGGTTACATGGCCTTCGCCTGGGCCGACGCCTATCCCGAGACGGTCTCGAGCCTCTATGTGGACGCTCCTGTCTGCGACATAACCTCCTGGCCCGGAAGGCATCAGCCGGAGTTCTGGCAGGGCTTCCTTCAGGAGTGGGGAGTCAAGGACGAGGACGTGGACAGCGGTTTCGTCGGGAACGCCATCAATCATCTGCCTCGTATCGCCAAGGCAGGGATCCCGATCATCTCCGTCTGCGGAGGGGCTGACGAGGGGGTTCCCTACAAAGACAACATGGAGAAAGTGAAAGCGGCCTACGAGGCCATGGGAGGCCTTGTGGAGGTGATAGTGAAGCCCGATTGCGGCCACCATCCCCACAGCCTGGAGGACCCTACCCTCGTGGTGGGATTCCTGAATATGCACAGGGGTGATCTCCGGGAGTCCGGGAATATTCACAGGCGGGGCTCGCTGGACAACTCTCTCCACAAGATGACTGTCGGGAAAGAGGCCACGGTAGCCTTCCTCGGGGGCTCGATCACCGAGATGGAGGGTTGGAAGGATATGGTCAAGACGGCCCTCGCGAGGCGGTTCCCCCAGACTTCTTTCAAGTTCATAGACGCGGGGATATCCTCCCTGGGATCCACTCCCCACGCCTTCCGCCTCGAGGACGATGTCTTGAGGGAAGGGACTCCCGACCTCCTGTTCGTGGAGGCCGCGGTGAACGACCACACTAATTTCTTCGGTCCCAGGGAGCAAGTCCTGGGGATGGAGGGCATTGTCCGTCACGCGTTGAGAGTCAATCCGTTAATGGACATAGTCTTCCTGCACTTCATCTACGATCCCTTCATCCCCGTCCTCGACGGCGGGGAGATCCCGGATGTGATCCTGAACCATGAGAGGGTCGCGAACCATTACCACCTCAACTCGATAGATCTCGCCTCGGATGTGGCCTCGAGGATGCGCTCCGGGGAGTTCGACTGGAAGAAGTTCGGCGGGACGCACCCCGCGCCGTTCGGCCACAGGGTGTACTCAGCCATGGTGGACGGACTGATCGACGGGGCAGTCAAGCCCGACGGGAAATATGATGTCAAGCCCCATGATGTCCCCGAGCCGCTTGAGGCCGACAATTACGAGAACGGACGCCTGCTGCCTCCTTCGGCCGCCGTGAAGACCAAGGGGTTCCGCCTTGAGGATGACTGGGTACCGACCGACGGGGCAGGGACAAGGAAGCAATATATTCATGTCCCCACCCTCGTCTGCGAGGAGGGCGGCTCGCTCACCCTGGAGTTCGAGGGAAAGGCTGTCGGGCTCTATTGCACCTGCGGCCCGAACGCCGGGGTCCTGAACTACACTATCGACGGGATTCCATATCCCCCGCTGGACACCTTCACCCCTTGGAGCGCGGGGCTTCACATCCCCTGGCTCCACATCCTGGCGAATGACCTGGAGCCGGGCCGGCATATCCTTAAATTGAAGGTCTCCAAAGGATTGTATCCGCGCCAAGGCTGCTATATCCGGAACTTCGCGGTCAACTGAAGCGGCCGGGTAAAGAAATAGCCGGGGGCTCCCGCCTCCGGCTATCCTTATTTTGCCAGACGTCTGTTAGAGATTGGCGTTGAGCGACTTCCACTCCTCGACAGCGGGGATGATGCCCAGGCTGATGATCTCGTCGCGCATCTTGCGGAGATGCTCGTAAGAGGCGTCGAGGGCGGCAACCTCCTCAGCTGTGCCCTCGGGGTTGCGGTAGTGGACTCCGGTGGCGTCGATGACGGTCGGCATGGCCATCATGACATTCTGGTACTTCTCGTTGTTGACATAGGTGCCGGCCGGCCAAGTGAACTTCTCTCCACCCATGGAAGCCTCGATCATCTTGACGGCGTTGTAAGCGGGGCTCTGGAAGGAGCTGCGTCCGCGGAGCTTGATGATGTTGCTTCCACCCTGGATGGTGTTTCGCTTGATCTCGGCGAAACGCTCCTCGCTAAGACCCATCTCGGCG
The DNA here is from genome assembly GCA_017429765.1 of Bacteroidales bacterium. Classification (GTDB taxonomy): domain Bacteria; phylum Bacteroidota; class Bacteroidia; order Bacteroidales; family UBA932; genus Cryptobacteroides. The sequence continues at coordinate 8,152 of JAFROJ010000055.1, forward strand.
AGAGGCTTGCCGTCGACCTTGACCTGGGAGGCGAAGACCGCCATGGCCTCGCCGTGACCGCCGTAAGTGTAGGCGCCGGTCACCTTGTACTGCTGGACACCGAACTCCTGGGCGAGAGCCTCCTGGAGACGGGTGCTGTCCAGAGCGGCGAGGGAGGTCAGCTGCTCGGGCTTAAGGCCGGAATGGATGAGGGCTGTGAGGGCGGTGACGTCGGCCGGATTGAAGATGACGACCACATGAAGGACATCGGGGCAGTATTTCTTGATGTTGTCGCCGAACTCGGCGGCGATCTGGCAGTTGCCCTTCAGAAGATCCTCGCGTGTCATGCCTTCCTTGCGGGGCGCCCCGCCGGAGGAGATGATGTACTTCGCGTCCTTGAACGCGACGGCGGGATCAACGGTGGCGGTGATGTTCACTCCGGGGAAAGCGCAGTGGTCCATCTCCGCGAGCACGCCTTTCAGGCCAGGCTCGAAAATGTCATACAAGCAGATGTTGGGAGTGAGACCCAGCATAGCGGCGGTCTGGGCCATGTTCGATCCGATCATCCCGGCGGCGCCCACGATGACCAGTTTGTCATTTGTCAAAAAAGCCATTTCTAGAAAATTTATTTGTTATTAACTACTCTCCAAACAGTGTCACGCGAATATAGCGAATAGATTCGGCTTTCAGAAATATTTCGTTAAATGCAAAAAATCATTATATTCGCGATGATATTAAGACAACAAGTCACATGGAGCCTCCCAGTTGTATATTGACTGACAACACTTCCGACGCGGATCCCCGATCTGACGATCCGTTGTCTTACACCCGTTTGAATACTATTAATTTCCTCGCCGGAAAGTTCCGGAGAGACCTTTAATCATGGCACTATATCTAAAAAAAGAATTGGAAGAGAGCCGGTCGCTTGTCGGCGTCTGGCAGATAACCGAGACTGAAGAGGAACTTCGGGAGCTGGGGTCCGTTCCCAGCGACGAGATGGAGGAGATCTCGTTCATCACCAGCGAGTCCCTGCGCAAGCAAAGGCTGGCCGTCAGGGCCCTTCTTTGCGAGTTGTTCGGCGAGAAGGTCTACCTCAGCCACCACGACAACGGTAAGCCTTATCTCGAGAACAGCGTGACCAACATCAGCATCACCCACACCGCCAAATACGTGGCCGTGATCCTCAACGACAACGAGGATGTCGGCATCGACATCGAGTCCCTCGCCAGGGATTTCTCGGTGGTCGAGCGCAAGGCCCTCTCCGAGGACGAGATCGACGACCTCGACAACGACAAGCGCAACGAGCAGCTCGCCATCTACTGGTGCGCCAAGGAGGCCATATTCAAGCTGGTCTCTGCCTACCATGTGGATTTCGCGGAGCAGATCGAGGTGGAGCGCTTCCGCCCGAGGGGCGAGGGTGAGCTCGACGCTACCTTTATCCACAAGGACGGCTACGAGGAGGACTTCGAGCTGGAGTACATAACCTTCGACAACCACGTTCTCGTGTGGGTCGTCGGATGACATCGTGAATATAAACCCTTAAACTTATAAGAAAATGACCGTGACAATCATCATCATCGCCCTGGCGCTGATCGTGTTCCTCTACATTTTCAAGACCCAGCGGGATTTAGTCAGCCTGGAGGAGAAGATGAAGAACGCTTTCGGGCAGATCAATGTCCAGCTCAAGACCAGGTGGGACGCCGTGACCAACCTCGTCGAGATGACCAAGCAGTACACCATCCATGAGCATGACACCCTGACCGATGTCATCGCCCAGCGCAGGATAACCAATGTCTCCCCCGAGCAGGTCGCCGACCAGGAGAACGCCATCCAGACCGTTCTCTCCCGCCTCAACGCTGTCGCCGAGGCCTATCCGGACCTCAAGGCCAACACAATGTTCACCGACACCATGGCCAGCATCCGCCAGTACGAGGAGAATGTGAGGGTGAGCAGGATGGTCTACAACGACTCTGTCACCAAGATGAACATGATGGTCCGCCAGTGGCCTTCCTCGATAGTCGCCTCCATGCTTCATTTCACCACGCATGAGCTTCTCCCCGAGGACACCGCCAAGGCCGAGGCCCCTTCTGTCTCCGACATTTTCAATAAATAATCCGCCATGCGGCCGCTTCGGGTTTTCCTGAGCGTCGTCCTCCTCGCGTTTTCCGTCACTGCCCTGGCCCGGAGCCAGGTGGACTCAGTGCGGATAGATGTCGAGCTGATGGACGACGGCTCCGCTTCAGTGAGTGAGAGATGGGTCATCGACGTCGATGACTCGATCGGCGAGTGGTACATCGGCAAGGAGAATCTCGGTAAGATGACCTTCCGGGACCTGAGAGTCACGGATGAGTCCGGGATCAGGTACGAGAATGAGGGAAGAGGCTGGGACATAAGGCGTTCCCGCGCCGAGAAAGCCTACAGATGCGGCATCGTAGAGAAATCCGGCGGCCTCGAGATCTGCTGGGGTGTGGGAAGTTCGGGAAGGCACTCCTACACCGTCACCTATGTCATGACAGGACTCGTCAAGGCGTATTCCGACGCCGACGGCTTCAACCACATGTTCATGACCCCCACGGACGGGAGCCCCCGCGACGTGATATTGAATATCCGCAAACAGGGAACCATCCTGACCTCGGAGAACACCAGTGTCTGGGGATTCCGGTTCAAGGGAGAGACCGAGGTTCTGGAAGGAGCGGTCAAATACTGGTCCACCGAGCCGTTCTCGGACGAGAGCGCGCTGGTGGCGATGGTGGGCTTTGAGAAAGGATTATTCCAGCCGGAGCTGAAAGTGGACAAGAGTTTCGAGGATGTCAAGAGCGAGGCTTTCAAGGAAAGCGACTACAAGAAGCCGCGCAAGAGCCTGGAGGACATCCTCGACAACCTTTTCGCGATATTCATGACCCTCGTCACCATCCTCGCCGGCCTGGGATTCTCTTGGAAAGCGATCAAGGACCGCAAGCTCCGCAAAGAGCTTCTCGGCGGCAAGGAGAAAGATGTGGAGTGGTTCAGGGATGTGCCGGTGGACGGCAACCTTAAGAAGGCGGCCAACATCATGAGGCTCATTTCCGGAACCTCCCCCGCGAGGCAGACCGCCGAGAACCAGAATCTTATCGCCGCCTACATGACCCGGCTTTTCTACCGGGGAGCCTTCGAGCTGGTGCCTCAGCCTGACGGGGACATGGCGTTCAAGATCAACGAGTTCCCTATCTCGGACAATGAGACTCGTGACTCTGATCTCAACATGGAACTGTCCCTGTACACCTTCTTCAAGGAGGCGGCCGGCTCCGACTCGATCCTCCAGAAAAAAGAATTGAAGAGATGGGCCAACCGCCACGGGAAGACCCTGTACGACTGGCAGAACAGGATTAATGACAGCTCGACTCTCAAGACTTTGAAAGCCAAGGACGTACGTGAGGTCTACGGGCTCAAGAGATTCCTGAAGGATTTCACCCTGATCCAGGACCGCGGCGCCGTGGAGGTCAAGCTTTGGAACAATTACCTCATCTTCGCCTCGCTCTACGGGATAGCTGACCAGGTATATAAAGACTTCAAGAAAGTCTGCCCTGAGTATTTCACCCTTTCCAGCGCCATGAACCAGTTCCAGACAACCACACCGACTGTTCTCTGGAACACGATAGGCGACACCTCGCGCTATTTCAACAGGTCGGCCATGAGCTACGCCTCGCGTCAGGGAGTCTCTTCCGGCGGCTCACGCTGGAGCGGAGGAGGAGGAAGTGTCTCCTGGGGAGGCGGAGGAGGCTTCTCCGGAGGAGGACACTCAGGCGGACGATAATAGCGCGTCATTTTTGCATGGCATTCACCCGGTTATTATCCGGATTGTTTGAGATGAGACTTTTCAGAAGATTTATAGCGTCGCTCATATTCCTTTCCACCCTGGCGGCGGTACAGGCTGTCTCACAGACCGTCAAGACGGCGGGGACTGATGACAGCAGGCTGATCGACGCGGTGGGAGCGATCGGCGAGGGACAGATCAGCAAGGCTTCCGGCCTGTTGGACACCGTTCTCAAGAGCGATCCCGGCAACGACGCCGCCTGGTACTATCTCGGTCTGTGCCACCTCTACGCCAGGGACGTGAAAGGGGCGCAGGAGGCATTGAGGAAGGCCACCGAGCTGGATCCTGGGAACTATTGGTACAAGGACAGGCTCGCCCTGGCCTATTCCATGTCCGGGGAGGACGACCTCACTGTCGCCACCTACGAGGAATTGCTGAAGGAGTTCCCGAAGAAGAACGATATCTATTTCACTCTAGTCAATCTCTACCTCAAGCAGAACCAGTTCGAGAAGGCGATAGCGGCGATGGACCAGATAGAGACTGTCTTCGGGAAAAACGAGAGCGTGACCGGGACAAAGTACGACATCCTACTTCGCCAGAACAAGCCGGCGGAGGCCCTGAAAGTCCTGGAGGACTATAATAAAGAATATTCCTCCCCCTACGTCCTCACCAAGCTCGGGGATCACACCCTGGCCGAGTACAAGGACTCCGTCGCCCTCGGCTACTACAAGGAAGCCCTTGACATCCAGTCGGATTACATGCCCGCCCTGCTCGGCGAGGCGGAGGTGTACCGCATCAGGAGAAACCACGACGGCTTCTTCGGGACCTTGGGTAAATTCGTGGATGACGCCCAGACGGAACCCCAGGCGAAGAGCCAGTACCTCAGCATGCTGCTCCAAAGGTCGGAACCCCGCTTCATCCAGAGTTTCCTCCCGAGGATCGACAGCCTCTATGAGACGATGCTCCTCCGGCACCCGGCCGACAGCGAGGCGTTGAAGGCCGCCGGGATCTACTACTACGCCACTGAGCGGCTCGACAAGGCCAAGTCCTTGACTAAAAAGAACATGGAGCTTCATCCGGAGAGTCTTGAGGCAACTCGGGACTACGTTCAGATTCTCGGGTATTTGGGCGACTGGGACGGCCTCGCGGCGGCGGCCGACAGCGCCTTGGCCAGGTTCCCGTCGGAGACCGGTTTCCTGGAGATGAGGAACGCCGCGTGCTACAACAAGAAAGACTGGCAGGGGATCATCGACAACTGCCTGAGGATGATTGAGATAGCTCCGGACGACACCTCAGTGACAGTCCCCTCTCTCGCCAACATCGGGGACATGTACCACGAGATGGGAAACGAGAAGGTGGCTTTCGAGTACTACAAGAAGGCGCTTAAACTCAACCCGGACTACTGCCCGGCCTTGAACAACTACGCCTACTATCTCGCCGTCAAGGGGAAGAGTCTCAAAAAGGCTCTCCAGATGAGCGAGAAGACCATCAAGAAGGAACCGGACAACTCGACTTATCTCGACACCTACGGGTGGATCCTCCACTTGCTGGGCAAGGATCACGAGGCCAAGGCCGTGTTCAAGCACGCCATGCTGTACGGGGCGAACGACAGCGCCGTGAGCCTTGACCACTACGCCGAGGTGCTTGAGGCGCTTGGCGAGAATGACCTGGCCAAAGTCTACAGGACAAGGGCCGCTAACAAGAAAGCGGAGGGAGAGGAGTGATGAGAAGATGGGCCGGAATATTGATGTGCCTGGTCCTCGCCTTGTCGGCGGGGGGATCAATCCACGCCCAGGACACTAAGGCCCAGGAGTCAAAGAAGGCCCGTCTGCAGAAAGAGATAGCGATCCTGGACGGGCAGATCAAGGCTATCACATCAAAGAGCGCGAGCGCCATCAGCAAGCTCTCCCTGATCCGCAAGAAGGTGGACGCGAGGAAGGAGCTTGTCGCGGAGAGCGACCGGGAGATCGCGGGGCTCAACTCCTCCATTTACGAGAAGGAGGCCGGGATCAAACTCATGCAGGCCCGTCTGGACACTCTCTCCGACTACTACGACAGGCTTGTCAAAGGCGCCTACAAGAACCGGGACGCCAAGATCTGGTACATGTACATCCTCGCCAGCGACGATCTGGGCCAGGCCTTCAGGAGGTACGGTTACCTTCGCGACCTCTCCAAACAGATGAACACCCAGGCGGAGAAGATCATCTCCACGAGGGACACCCTTGAGAAAGAGAAGGCCGCTCTGACCGAGATGAGAAAGGACGCCGAGGCTCTCAGGAGCCAGAGGATGGCCGAGGTCGGGAAGCTCCAGGCCGAGCAGAACGACTCGCAAAAGCTTGTCAACCAGCTCAAAAGGGACAAGAAGAGATACCAGCAGGATCTCTCCCGAAAGCAGAGGGAGGTGGAGGCCCTGAACCGGGAGATCCAAAGGATAATCAACGAGGCCCTTGAGCAGAAGGGCGGAGGCAAGAAGTCTTCGACCGCCTCGACCGCCAAACCGATCGACTACACCCTCGCCAAACAGTTCGAATCCAACAAGGGCAAGCTGCCATGGCCGGCCGACGGGGCTGTCGTGGACCACTTCGGGCAGCGTTACGACCCTGTCTACACAAACCTGAAGCTTCCCTTCAACAATGGGATATCCATAGCCCTTCAGCAAGGGTCTTCGGTGAAGGCCGTCTTCGACGGAGAGGTCAAGCAAGTGGTCGTGATGCCCGGCTACAACAAATGCGTACTGGTCCAGCACGGGAACTATTTCTCCTTCTATTGCAAGATGGGGTCAGTCGGGGTCAAGAAAGGCGATAAGGTCAAGACCGGCCAGGCTCTGGGCACTGTGGACACCATCGGAGGCGAGACCCAGCTGCATTTCCAGATATGGTCCGGAAAGAATCCCCAGAATCCCGAGACATGGTTGAGGCCGAGATAAGATGAGACACGAGATCGTCATAAAAGACCTCCGGGACATCGGCAGGGCTGCCGAAGAGTTTCTTGAGGCTGTCGGAAACCACAGGATCATTGCTTTTTACGCTCCTATGGGAGCAGGGAAGACCACTTTCACAACCGCTCTTTGCCACAAGCTCGGGGTCAGGGAGGACGCGGTCAGCTCCCCCACATTCGCCATAGTCAATGAATATCGGACAGGGAACGGGGAGCCGATGTACCATTTCGATTTCTACAGGGTGTCGAAGGTCTCGGAGGCCCTGGACATAGGATTCTATGATTACATCGACAGCGGCTGCCTCTGCGTGATCGAGTGGCCTGAGAACATCGAGGATATTCTCCCCGAGGAGACGTTGAGGGTGTCCATCACTGTCAACCCCGACGAGTCGCGCCTCATCACCTGGGAGGATTGAGTGGCGCCCGAGTCACAAGGCGTCACGCTTGTCAAGGAAACGGTAGCCGACGGCCTCCGCGAGATGGGCGGTGGTGATGGAAGGGCTCCCCTCCAAATCAGCGATAGTCCTCGCCACTTTCAGGATCCTGGAATATGCCCTGGCCGACAGGCCGAGTTTGTCCATCATCTTCTCCATCAGTCTCTCGCAAGAGGAGTCGAGGGGGCAATATTTCTCTATCATCCTCCCGGACATCTCGGCGTTCGTGAATATTCCTTCACCAGCGAGACGCTCCCTCTGGACAGCCCTTGCCCTCATGACCCTGGCCGCCACCGCCGAACCCGGCTCCCCTTTCTCCCTCCCGACCAACTTCCTGGTCTCCACCGGCCTGAGCCATAGCTGGATGTCGATCCTGTCCATTATGGGTCCTGAGAGTCTTGACAGGTAAGCGGCTCTCTGGCCGGGTGTGCAACGGCAGCGGTCCCCCTCACCATAGTAGCCGCAGGGACAAGGGTTGGAGGCCGCCACAAGCATGAAAGAGGAGGGATATTCAAGTTTCGAGCGAAGCCTCGAGATGGTCACCTTCCGATCCTCCATGGGGCCTCGGAGAGCCTCCAGCACGGATTTCGGCATCTGCCCGTACTCGTCGAGGAAGAGTATCCCGTTGTGGGCGAGGGTGACCTCGCCGGGCCGGATGTCCTGTCCTGCCCCGCCCCCGATGATGGCCGGGAGGGAAGCGCTGTAGTGGGGAGACCTGAAAGGGCGCTCCTTGATGAGACCGATCATCGGTGCTTTCATCCCGTAGACAGAGTAAATCTTGCTGGTGACGATGGATTCCTCCTTGGTCATGGGAGGGAGAATGCCCCCCAGGGCCTTCGCCAGGGAACTCTTCCCGCTGCCAGGCGGCCCGATCATGATAATGTTATGCCCGCCGGCGGCGGCGATCTCCGCCCCTCTCTTGGCGCTTTCCTGTCCGATTATGTCCGAGAAGTCCATCACGTCCTGGAACGACTGGACTCGCCACCGGGAACCCGCCTCCATGAAAGAGCGGTACAGTCCCGTGTTCCAAACCAACAGGTCGCTTGTGTCATCCCGCTCCTCGAGGATTCTCAGGACATCCATCAGGTCCCGCGGGCCGAATATTGATATCCCCTCGCACTCCACCGCCTCCATCGCCGACTCCAGAGGGAAGACGCATCCCACCTTCCCGAGAGAGGAGGCGAGGTCGGCTATAGGCAGGGATCCCTGAATCGGCCTGAGAGCGCCGTCCAGCCCTAACTCTCCCATTATGATGTACTTCCCGAGACCTGGCAACTCCCTCTGCCCGGATGCGGCGATGATCCCGAGGGCTATCGGGAGATCATATCCTCCCCCGCTCTTGCGCAGATCCGCGGGGGCGAGGTTTATGACTATTTTCTTTCCCGGAATATGGAATCCCAAAGACTGCAAGGCGGTTATTGTCCTAAGAAGGCTTTCTTTGACAGCCACGTCGGCCATCCCCACCAGATGGACCCCGATGCCGGAAGTGATGTCGACCTCCACGGTCACAGGTACCGCCTCGATGCCGATGCACTTGGCGGACATGATGTTTATCAGCATAGCTCAAGTTTAAAGTTAGGGACGAAGATAAGCCATCCGGAACTCAAACCCGGTCAAAAACAGAAAAAGATATGATAAGAAACAGAAATTACCGTTAGCGGCTCCCTTCCAGGCAGGAGTGGATGAACTTCCACGCGGGTTCCTTGTAGTAGCGGTGCCCGCCGTCCCCGACGGCCAGCGCGCAGGAGCCTTTTCCGGCCGCCTTGAAGATCTCCTCGGTCTTGGCGAACTCCTCCCTGGCGCCGTCGATCGGGAATATCCCGTCGTCCTTACCCTGGATCACGCATAGGTGGCGCCCGGCGAGCAGGCCGGCCACATCTCCCATATTCCCGAGATCGAGCATGCCGGGGATGTAGTTGCACTCGCAGTGCGGCATTGCCAGGATGCTTTTCTCATAGGAGCAGAAAGCCCCCGAGGGAAGGCAGATCGCGATCCTCGTGTCGACTGCCCCGGCGTAAAGGGTGGCCGTCCCTCCTCCGGAGTGACCCGAGACTATCACTTTCGAGGGATCTACCGGCAGGTTCTCGAGCGACCAGTCGATGATCTTCATGATGTCCCAGACCCTGTCCCCGACAGGAGTGCGGCCGACGAGCAGGTCATGCAGCATGTACTCATGGCAAGAGGAGGTCGCGTCCGAGGCCAGGCCGGAGGCGCGCCTGGTCTTCCCGAACCCCCTTGCGGTGGGGGCTATGGCGATAAACCCCTCCTCAACGGCCTGCACGGCTATATTCCTCTCGCCGTCCTCGGCAAGGGACCTGTCATCCTCGCTCCAATACACGCCGGCGTAAAGCTCGGTGTTCTTGGAATGGCCGTGAGGGGTGATCATCAACCCTGTCGTCCCGGCGATGTCCTTGGGACGGAGTATGACGACAGGAAGAAGCACATCCGGCTCGGTCCAGATCTCCCAGCGCTCCCGGGTGTAGGCGCCCATGTCCTCGCTGTCGAGCTGGTTGGCGGTGGGCTTGAATCCGGCAAGCTGACGTCTCATCCGAGCGACCCCCAAAGTCTCCTCAAGCTCGGAACGGAAGTTCCTCCGCCACTTGCGGAAACCACCTTTCCAGTCCCTCCAGGCGTACTTTCCTGAGGCGTTGGAGTAAAGGGCGGTGAAATGGTCCTCGGCCGAGGGATAGCCGGTCATGTCGACCTGGGGACGGCTGTAGACGGGGGCGGGCTCCTGGGAAAAGGCGGGAACGACAGAGAGAGACGCCACCAAAGCGAGCGTCACGAGAATGGTGCGGGGAAATAACATGGCCTGTTGTCTTTATCTTTCCGTAAATATACTGAAAGATACTTAAATTAAGTATATTTGTAAGACCAGACCTCATGACATGGACAACAAAGAGATAACGGTTTTTTGCAAGAACGACGGCAAGAACCATCGGATGGAGATCGGGGACACGCTCCGGGACCTTTCCAACAGGTGGTGCAAGACAGTGACGGACCCGAAAACGGGCCAGAGGCTCGATGTCATCGCGGCCCTCGTGGACAACAAGCTCAAGGAGCTGGAGTACAAGCCCCTGCTTTTCCATCAAGTTGAGTTCATCGGATTCAATCACCCCGACGGCAGGAGATGCTATCTCCGTTCCCTTTGCTTCGTGTTGCAGAACGCTGTCCGCGAGCTGTATCCCGACAAGGTGCTGGTTGTCGACCATTCCCTGCCCAGCGGCCTGTACTGCGAGATCCACGAGAACAGCAGGATGGAGGACGGCCGAGGCAAGGTTTACTTTGTCAAGGACGAGGAGATCGAGGCTATCAAGCTGAAGATGAAGGAGATAATAGCCAAGGATCTCCCCTACAGGAAAGTCAAGATGAACTCCGAGGAGGCGATGGAGATCTTCAAGCGAAACAACCAGCCGCAGAAAGCCCACCTTCAACAGAGTATCGGGGCGTTCATATGCAGCGTCTACTACCTTGACGGGAAGGCTGACACCTTCCACGGGCCGCTTATTCCCTCGACTGGCTTCCTCAAGACATTCGACATCACCGGCGTGGGCAACGGCTTCTGTCTTCAGGGGCCGAAAATGACCGATTTCACCAAGGTCATGCCCATGACAAGGCACACTAAGATAGCGGCCACCCTCAAGGAATATTCAAACTGGTGCTCCATCATCGGCATCGAGAGCGTCGGGTCGCTGAACTCCGCGATCAAGGAAGGCAGGGCCGTGGAGGTCATCAACCTCGCCGAGGCCAGGCACGAGCGGGACTATTCCGGAATAGCGGACAACATCTACAAGAACCGCGGCGAGAAACGCATAGTCATGATAGCCGGCCCGTCCTCGAGCGGCAAGACCTCCTCCTCCCTGAGGATAGCTCTCCAGTGCAAGGTCCTCGGGTTGAAACCGAAAGTCATAGAGTTGGACAACTACTTCGTGGACAGGGACAAG
>JAFROJ010000004.1 GCA_017429765.1 Bacteroidales bacterium
CCCGTCGCTTGCGACGGGAGGGGCCGCGAAGCGGCGGCCGGGAAGGCGATCCCCCCTGAACGACAAAAAAATGTCCGGCCCGAAGGCCAGACATCTAGAGGTCAAAATATGTTCCAGCGGACCGGAACTGACAGATTGTCAGGACTAGTTGGTGGGAACCTCAGTGGCGGGAGCCTCAGTCGCGGGGGCGGACTGCTGGATCGGGGCTGAAGGGAAAGCGGGCTGCTCCTCGACATTCTCGATGAGATTGTCCACATCGATGCCGGAGACCTGGTTCCTGATGGTGAAGGAGGTTATGATGGAGACCAGAAGGATGAAGGTCACAAGGCCCCAGGAGACTTTCTCGAGGATGTCGGCGGTCTGCCTGACTCCCAGTGTCTGATTGGCCGAAGTGAAGTTGCTGGCCATACCCTCACCTTTACCGTTCTGCAGAAGCACGACAGCTATAAGCAGGATAGCGGCGATTACAATCAGGATTGTAAGGATTGTGAAAAGGGTGTTCATATTCGTTATTTTTTAATTTTCTCGTCCAATTTCTCAATAAGGGTTGCAAAGTAAGTTATTTTTTCCGGATATCGCAACATTAACCGGGAATAAATCTTCTTCGCCTCAGCGGGATAGCCCTGGCTGGCGTAGATCCAGGCGAGTGTCTCGGTGCAGAACCCGACCTCGGGATCCTCCCATTTCCTGCCGTCGCTCTCGTCCGATCTCTCGACTTTATACTTGGAGAAATAGTTGTCCTCCTCAGTCTTGACCTCATCGTACTGCTCGGAGGAGAAGAAGTCCCCTCCGGCGACTTTGACGACGCGGCGATAGGGGCGCGGCCCTTCGACCGGCTCAGGGACCGGAATATGGCCGGTTGGTGAGCTTGCCGGCCCTTCGACCGGCTCAGGGACCGGTGAGGGCTGGGGGGCGATTAGGCGCTGGAGGAGGGACTCGACATCCTTGTCGGAATAGTCCTCCTTGCGGGTCGAGCGGGCGATGTCGGATATGATGGACCTGGAGGAGATGTACATGGCGGCCTCGGCGTAGCGTTCCTTGCCCCACTCGTTCCCGCCGACCTTGGACATCCTCTCGCAAAGCTCCCGACGGGCCGCGCCGAACCAGGGGTAGATGTTGATCACCCTGGTCAGCTCGTCCATTGTCAAGGACTTGAGATTGCCCGCTCCTTCCATGCTTACCTTACCATTGGGCCACGCTGGCGTTGAACATGTCCTCCACAAGTTTCTCGACGATCTCGTCGCAAAGTGAGGCCTCCACGGCGTCGAGGGAGTTGGTGGAGTCGTAGTCGGAATAGGCCGAGAAACTCTTCTCGAAATCCTCCTCCGGGTACTTCCTGTTTGTGAATTTCAGGGAGGCCGTGACGGTCAGACGGTTCATCGCCGCCACCTCGTCGGCGGTCACGGCGGCGGCCCTGACCTCGTAGCCGGTGATGGCTCCGGAGAGCTCGAGATCCCCGTCCATGTCGACCTGCTCAAGCTTCGTGAGCTTGCGGAACTTGTCCTTCATGGCCTCGGTGAGGCTGTTGCTGAGGGTGGGGTTGACTTTCAGGGCCTTGTATTCGAAATAGTTGATAGTCACGGTCTTGACGTCAGGTTGGATGGAAGTGCCTGAGAACGAGTACTTCACGAATGAGCACCCCCCGAGCGTGAGGGCGGCTGTCAGAACCGACAATATGGCGAACTTTCTCATATTCAGTCAAGATGATACTTCTCGATCCAACGGTAAAGGGTCCTCTCCGAGATGCCCATCTCCTGGGCCGCGAGTTTCCTGTTGCCGTGATGCTTCTCCAGGGCCTTGGTGATGATCTCGAGGTTCGACTTCCTCAACGACAGGTCCCGGGCCGCGGTCTCTTGCGTGTTGATGTCCACGACCTTCCCGATGTCCCCGCTTGAGACAGGGGCTCCGGTTCCCTGCCACTCGGCCTCCTCGGCCTCCTCGACAGGGTTCAGGGCGGGATTCCGCGCGGCTCCGGCTCCGGCCATCCCTGCCTTCAGCTCGTCCACCTCCCTCTTCAAGTCCAGGATGGCCTTGATGATCATCTGCCTGTCGGAGTCCGGCATGGACTCGCTCCGGGACTCATGTGCGATGGCGGGGAGCAGGTTGGCCTCGTCTTTGGGCATGTAGAGGGAGAGGGTCGCGGCGTTCACCACGCAGCGTCCGGACGTGGGGGTCAGCCTCTCTGACTCGAGGGCTGTCACGGTCTCGGCCACATTCTTGAGCTGACGGATATTCCCGGGCCAGCGGTAATTGATCAACAGGTCGATGGCGTCGTTGGTCAGGGTCACTTTCCCCATCCCGTATTTCTCGGAGAAATCCGTCGAGAACTTCCTGAAAAAGAGATAGATGTCCTCTTTGCGCTCCCTGAGGGCCGGCATTCGGATCTGAATGGCGTTCAGCCTGTAATAGAGATCCTCCCTGAACTTGCCTTTGCCGACCTGGTGGAGCAAGTCGTTGTTGGTGGCGGCTATGACCCTGACATCGGTTTTTTCGACCTTGGAGGAGCCCACCTTTATGAATTCGCCGCTTTGCAGCACCCTCAGGAGCTTCGCCTGGGAGGGGAGGGGCAGCTCGCCGATCTCGTCGAGGAACAGGGTCCCGCCGTTGGCCTCCTCAAAGTAGCCTTTACGGGTCTCGATGGCCCCGGTGAAGGAGCCTTTCTCGTGGCCGAAAAGCTCAGAGTCGATAGTTCCCTCGGGGATGGCCCCGCAGTTGACGGCGAAGTACTTGCCGTTCTTCCGGAGGCTGTTCTGGTGTATGATCTTGGGAATATTCTCCTTACCGACACCGCTTTCCCCCGTGACAAGGACTGTCAGGTCGGTCGGGGCTATGGTCACGGCTGTCTCAAGCGCGCGGTTGATAGCGGCGTCATTACCAATGATGTCGTACTTGTTTTTCAGCCTCTGCAACTCTTGTGAATCCATACAAAAATGTCCGCTATGTAGAATCTCTTTGGCAAAGTTAAGAAAATAATAGTTATATTTGCCTACTGTAGTAATAGGCTTAATAGGCATTTTCAAAATTTTCAACTAACTAATAATTTCTGAACATGAAGAAAACAATCAAGATTCTGGCCGCCGCGGCTCTCATCCTATCTGTGGCGGCTTGCTCCTCGGTCAAGAAGATGGCCGAGCTTGCCGAGAACGTGATCGTGTCTTGTGATCCCGCCGTGCTGGAGTGCGTCGCCGGTAACGTCGATCCCGCCGTCTCCGTGACCTATCCCGCCAACTATTTCAACCCCAAGGCCATCCTTGAGGTCACTCCCGTCATTGTCTATGAGGGCGGCGAGTCCAAGATGGCTCCCCTGATGTATCAGGGCGAGAAGGTTAAGGACAACTACAAAGTCGTCCCCAAGGCCGGTGGCACCGTGACCGAGAAACTCCACTTCCCCTTCGTCGAGGGTATGGAGAAGTCTTATCTCGAGCTCCGCGCCGTCGCCAAGTATAAGGGCAAATCCATCGCCCTTCCGACCAAGAAGGTCGCCGATGGTGTGAACACCACCTATCAGCTGCTCGACGCCGCCGGTCTTGTCCCTATGAAGGCCGATGGTTACGAGGCTATCCTCAAGCAGACCGCCGAGGGACAGATCCTCTACAGGATCAACTCCGCCGATGTCCAGAGCAAGCAGCTCAACGGACAGTCCATCAAGAACTTCCAGGCCGCCCTCGACGAGATCGCCGCTAACGAGAGGAAGACTCTTGTCGGTACCGAGGTCGTCGCCTACGCCTCCCCGGACGGTGGTGAGAAGCTCAACCAGAAACTCTCCGACAATCGTTCCAAGACCGCTGACAAGGCCTGGACAAAGGTTGTCAAGGGCAAGGAGGTCACCGACCCTGAGGTCAAGAGTATCGGTCAGGACTGGGAAGGCTTCCAGGAGCTTGTCCAGAATTCCGACATCCGCGACAAGGACCTGATTCTCCGCGTCCTCTCCATGTACAGCGACCCGGCTGTCCGCGAGAGCGAGATCAAGAACATGTCCTCGATCTACACCGAGCTTAAGAACGACATCCTCCCCGAGCTGCGCCGCGCCAGGTTCATCGCGAACGTCGAGTTCAAGAACTACACCGCCGACGAGCTTCTTGAGATGATCAACAACAACAGCGATGTCCTCGACGAGCCCGCTCTCCTGCACGCCGCCACCCTCGTCAAGGATCTTGACAGCAAGGTCAAGCTCTACAACAAGGCCATCTCCAAGTTTGACAGCGACGCCGCCAGGTTCAATCTCGCGACCTCTTACATGAACGCCGGCGACCTCAAGAACGCCGCCAAGGCTTTCGCCGCCGTCGAGACCAAGGACGCCGACCTTGACAACGCTCTTGGCGTCCTCGCTCTCCGCCAGGGTGACCTCAAGAACGCCGCCAGCTACTTCAAGAAGTCCGGCAACGCCTACGCCAAGGCCAACCAGGGAGTCGTCGACCTCCTTACCGGTGACTACGCCAAGGCTGTCGAGGATCTGAAGGACGCTCCCGGATGCTGCAACAACACCGTCCTCGCCCTCATCCTCACCAACCAGCTTGACGCGGCCAAGAAGGCTGCTCACTGCGGGAAGCCTAAGGTGACCTACCTCAGGGCCATCATCGCCGCCCGCCAGGGCAAGATGGACCAGGTCAAGACTCTGCTTGACGAGATCGCCAAGGCTGACAAGGGTCTCGCCGAGAGGGCTACCAAGGATGTCGAGTTCGCCGAGTACTACAAGTAGGAACTTGTTGAACCCCAGACAAATGAATAATCCGGAGGCGCCTGCCCCCGGATTATTTTTTCACCCTGTCAGATATTCTTAATAGACGGCCTTGACCCAGGGGGCCTTGGCCTCCATGTAGGTCTTGACCTCGACGGGGATGTCGGTGCATAGGAAGTCGGCCCCGAGGTAGATCCCGAGCATGGCGTCGGCGACGCTTTGGCCGGGCCACAGGCTGACGATGAGCCCTTGCTCATGGGCTTTCTTCACGGCGGCCCTGGAGGTGCCGTCCATCGTGGCTCCCAGCCTGTCTATCCCCATGGCCTTGCAGAGGGCTATGGTCTCGTCGTTACAAGGTTTCCCGGTGATGAGGAGCATCTGGACCCCGGGATATTTCTGCTGGAGATACCTGAGGCCACGGTAGTCGCTGGAGGTGAACAGGTAGGTGGCGCCCTTAGGCTGGTTCCGGGTGACTCGCTCGTGGAGCTTGTCGCAATATTCCCTGAGCCTCTCCTCGGGATAGAGTTCCACCGGCGAGGTCTTCAACTCGAACTCGACATAGGTCACGTCGCCCTTCGAGTCAAGCCAGTCCATCAACTCGTCCAGGAACAAGACCTTGTTGCCCTTCTTCGTCCTGGCTTGACGGATCTGGGCCTCGGTCATCTGCTCCACAACGCCTTCCGTGTCGGTCGTGCGGACCAGGTTGGAGTCGTGGAGGATGACCAGCTTGCCGTCCTTGGTCATCCTGATGTCAGTCTCGTAGCCGCGGTAGCCGGCCTTGTAGCTGGCCTCGAAAGCGGAGACGGTGTTCTCGTCGTACTCCATGCGACCTCCCCTGTGGGAGAAGAAACGGACCTCCTGGCTCTGCGCCAAGGCGGCCGCGCCCGTCAAAAGGGCGATGATGATTGATAGTGATAGCTTTCTCATAGCCGCGAATTTAAAATAATGGAGGAATAATTCCTATCTTTGTGTTCATGGAAAAGACTAAACGACTTATCATTATCGTGTCGGCCCTCGCGCTGACCCTTCTCTCAGGATCAATCAACGCCCAGACCCGCGATGTCATGGACATCGTGGCCGCCGACCGCGACAAGATAGCGGGGGTCGAGGGCCCCTACAGGTTCGACCCGGCTCCCCAGACGCCGGCCCCCAAGGGGTACACTCCTTTCTACATAAGCCATTACGGCCGCCACGGCTCCCGCTACGCCTGGAACTCGAACACCTATTCCCTCGTTAAGAAGGTGCTGGACGCCGCCGCAGAGGCCGGCTCCCTGACCCCGAGGGGTGAGAGGCTGCTCAAGGATTTCAACGAGTTCTATCAGATTCCCCTGATCAACACCGGGGATCTATCCGGGCTGGGGATGGAGCAGCACAAGAGGATAGCCGAGATCATGTGCGGGGAGTTCCCCGAGGTTTTCAAGGACGGGGGAGAGGTCCTGGCGATGGCCTCCACGTCCCAGAGGGCGATTGTGAGCATGAACGCTTTCACTGTCAGCTTGCAGAAGAACGCCCCCAAAGTCAACATAGAGATGAACTCGCTCCACACCAACCTGCTGTACACGAATCCGGGAGGCGCCCCGAGGGAGATAGCCAGGTACTATAAGGGCGACCTGATCGTCCCCGAGAGCACCACGGAGTTCAGGGACCGGATGACTGATTACGACGCCATCCTCGGGAACTTATTCACCGACAGGGGGTTCCTTGAGGAAATCGGTGGCCGGAGGGATTTCGTCTACGAGCTTTTCAACCTCTGGGCAGGCTATCATAACTACTCGGACGGCGACTGGCTGGAGGACATATTCACGAAAGAGCAGCTCCTCGCGCAGTGGGAGTGCGAGAATTACCTGCACTATGTCGGGCACTCAAGGAACCGTTACCGCATGATCCCCATCCTCGAGAACATCATCAACAACGCCGACGAGGCGATCGCCACGGGGGTCTATAAAGGACATTTCCGGTTCGGCCATGACACTGTCTTCAACGCGCTCTGCCCGCTTCTGAATATCAACGGGGGCGGATTCCAGCCCGACAAGGTTGAGGATGTCAAATATTGGTTCCAGAACTACAACACCCCGAAGGCGGCGAACCTGCAACTCGTCTTCTTCCGCTCCAAGAAGAGCCCGGTCATCCTGTTCAAGGCGTTGCTGAACGGCCAGGAGGCGACTCTCCCTCAACTCCACGCGGTCCAGGGTCCCTATTACGACTGGGACGAGTTTAAAAAATGGGCCGCTTCCGAGATAGCGGCCCACCCTCAAGTCCAGAGATAGCCTGGATAGCCTTACATTTTCCTCAGCCAGATATTCCTGAAGCTGATCGGCTCGCTGCGGTCTCCGTGAGACTGGAGGCGGATGGGGCCGTCTCCATGGGGGACGACCTTCGGATGGCCGATGTACTCGGTCGTGCCGCGGATGGTGAAGTTATTCAGGAGCACGATGCCGTTCTGGATCACGGTCACAGTGGGGGCCACCCTGTAGGTTCCGTCCTCGTTGAACACCGGGGCGCTGTAGATGATGTCGTAGACATTCCACTCGCCGGGCTTGCGCATGGCGTTGGCGAGAGGGACAACCTGCTTGTAGACACTTCCGGTCATCCCGTTGACGTAAGTCTCGTTCTGATAGCAGTCGAGGATCTGGATCTCGTACTTGTCCTGGAGGTAGACGCCGCTGTTGCCCCTGGCCTGGCTCTCTCCGGTGATGTTCTCGGGAACACACCATTCGAGATGGAGCTGGAAGCTGCCGAAGCTCTCCTTGGTGACGATGTCGCCGGACCTCTTGTTGACGGTGACGACTCCGTCATGGACGGTCCAACCGGCCTCTCCGCCCCTGCCGGACACCCAGGCGTCCAGATTCTTGCCGTCGAACAGCACGATGGCGTCCGAGGGAGCAGAGTTGGTGAGGATGTCGCCGGGGGTCACCACTTTGGGCTGGGGTGTCCAGAACTCGGTCATTCCGGGGGTCATCCGCTCGGGCTCGGGATAGGTCTTTTCCTGCGCGGTGGCCATGACGGCGGGGATAAGGGCGATCAAAATCGCTGATAATCTTTTCATGATATTTGTGATTAAATGATTGTGAATTGGCAAAAATCGAGAATCTCACTTACGCGAATATATAAAAAAATGGACGAATCGCTATATTCGCGGACATAATGGATAAAGCTACAGAGAAAAGGTTCAACCTGGCGTTCAACATCTTCCTCGTCACGGGGATGATAGTCGCCGTCACCATCACCACGGTGTTCAAGCTCCAGCAGCCCGGGGTCAAGACTTTCATTCTGCTTCTGGCGGCTTTCGGCTCCGTCATGGGGGTCGTCAACACGGTCCTGTCGGCCAACGGCCACATTCTCACTTTCGTTTTCGGCTTTCTGGATGTCCTGGCGGCGACTGTCGTGTATCTCGACAACGGGATCATGGGCAACTTCGCCCTCCACGCGTTCTATTTCCTGCCGATGCAGTTCGTCGGCTTCTGGCAGTGGAGCAAGAGGGGAGCGAAGGTCAAAAGCGGGGAGGAGGACAGCCATCTCAAGGCGAGGAGATTGACCGGGAGGCAGTGGGCCTGGCTGGTGGCCGGAATAGTGGCCGGTGTCGCCGCGACGTACCTTATCCTCTATCTTGTCGATTCAGCCCAGCTTGGCGCCGGCAAGATCGACTCCATCAACAAGCCGAAGATCCTTCTGGACGCCACGGTGATGACGCTCAATATCGCCGGACAGGTTCTCCTGAGCTTCGCTTTCATGGAGCAGTGGTACATATGGATCCTTGTGAATATATCCTCGATATCATTGTGGACAGTCGCCCTGGTCGGGGGGACCGGATCCGGAAACGCGGCCGTGATGCTCATCAAGTACATCTTCTATCTGCTCAACTCGCTGAACGGTCTCAGGATCTGGCTCAAACTTTGCAAAGAACCGAATCGCCCTCTGGCCCTCGAGGCGGATTTGGATAATTAAGGTTTTTTTATTTACTTTGCACAGCTATATCGTTTAACGTTTGATAGAGACAACTATTTAATTATAATAATCATGACTGAAGAAGAAATCGTAAAACAAGTCAAAGCGATCATCGTTGACAAGCTCGGCGTCGAGGAGTCTGAAGTGACTGAGACCGCCAATTTCACAAATGACCTGGGAGCTGATTCCCTCGACACTGTTGAGCTTCTCATGGAGTTCGAGAGGGTTTTCGGCATAAAGATTCCCGACGAGGAGACCAGCACCATCGCCACCGTCAAGGACGCGATCGACAAGGTCCAGGAGAAGATCGCGGGCAAGGAGGAGGCTTAATCCACTTGTTTGACTTTCAAACTAAAAGCCCCGGCTCGAGCCGGGGCTTTTCATATTCGTTCAACCCTCGATGTCACTCCTTAGGGAGGGCGTAGGTGATCTTCAGCCTGGGCCTGTTGCCGTCGGCGCCGGGGCCGCGGAGCCAGCATTTGTAGAAGCGGTCCAGGTCAAGCTCGGCGCTGGTGGATGTCGAGGAGGCCGCCGAGGAGGCGTACTGGGCCATCATCATGTAGTTGTAGTAGTTGCTGTAGCCGTAGCCACCGTAGCCACCGTAACCGCCATAGCCGCCGCCGTAGTAGCTGCCATAGCCGCCGTAACCGCCGCCGTAGAGCTGGTTGTAGTAGGAATAGTAGGCGAGCTGCTGGTAGTACTGGGCCATCTCGCTGGCCTCGGAGTTGGTGGTCGTGGTGGTCTCGTTGTGCATGATCAGGAGCCAGATGTCGTAGGCGGTCAGGTCGTCGGACTCGTCCTTCCTGATTATCTGCTGCACGTGGTGGGTGATGTCCGGGGCGTACACGCAAAGCGAGCGGTTGACATCCCCCTGGTTCTCAGTCGAGACACTGGCGTCCGTCAGGCCCGCGAAAGCCACGGCGTTGTTTGAGGATATCTTGATGGTCGGGCTGAGGACGTCGGGGAAGAGATACATGTCCCTGTAGTCCTCGGGGAAGTCGAACGGCAACTCGATGGTGGCCTTGCTGATCAGCGCGGTGGTCGGGTTCCCGCCCTGGCGGGCGATCTCGGCCGTGACAAGGCGGTAGATCTCAGACGCCGGGATCACGGGCTTGAGGCCGCTGCCTCCCTCGATGTAGATCTTGTCGTCCGCCTTGCCGGCCATATGGTCAGTCTCGTGGGAGTCCACGTTGAAGACATATTGGTCGGGGAGCGCGACCGCCGTCACGAGGGAGTCGAGATTCTGGAAATCAAGGGGACTGAAGTAGAACATGAGACTGGAGTCCCTTCTCTCCCCGTCGTACACTCCGCTGTAATAGAGGATGGCGTAGTTGTCAGTCCTGGTGACATAAGAGGAGGAGACGTTCTCCAGGATGTCCAGCTGGAACATGTTGAAACGTCCGCCCTCGCCGACAGGATCGTTGGTGGTGAGATAGATCCCGGGGAATTTCTCGCGGTACTTGTCGAAGTCCTCCATGTAGTCTTGGGTGAGCTCCAGGTACTTCCGGCCGAACTCGGCGTTGAAGTCGAAGGAGAGGGAGTCGGACCCGTTGACGACCGGGACGCCCTTGGTGATCCTCTTGGAGCCATGCTTGACCTCAGTCCTGGAGAAATACTCCTCGTCCTTGAGCGGCTCCGTGAGCTCGTACACGTTGACGTTCTGGAGAATGTTCATCTGGCTGGGGTCGGAGACGGAGACCGTGTCGAAAACAGCCTGGAAGCGGAATCTCTTGAACTGGGGATTCTCCCCGAGGTAGACAGAATCGAGGACGGGGACAAGGGTGATGGCGCAACCTCTCTTGAAGAGGCCGTAGGTCTCGTCCTTGATCGACCCGAAGTTGATCCTCCGGGACGAGTACCCCGAAAGGCTGTCGGCGGACTTCATCCACACCTCGTCAAGGTCGAACTCGATGGTGTGGAAATCATATTTCATGTTGGTGGGGATGAATTCCCCGCCAATCCCTTGGTTAGTGTTGACACAAGACATCAGGGCCGTCGCCAGGACGAACGCCGCGAGAATCTTCTTCATTTACCGCAACTGTTGATAAAACCTGTCGTACTCATCGATGTAACTTCCGTCCTCGAGCGATTTCTCGTCGTAGGGGAGAGTCGGTACTTTCAGTCCTTCACAGAACTTGACAAGTCCCTCATCCACATCGGGGGCGCCGAATATCACGCCGTCAGAGTACAAGGCAGCCAATTCCGCAAGATTTGTGCCAGTGGGGCTGTCCAGAAGCGACACGTCCGAAGGCTTGACGCCTCCGAAAAGGACAGAGTCCTTGAAGGCCGGAGAGAAACTCTCGGAGGATATGTCGTTGTAAAGAGAGGTCACGACCTTGCTGCCCGCGAAAATGGGGTCCCCGTTGTAGACTTTTTTGAGATAGAGCGGGACGAGATGGGAGATCCAACCCTGGCAGTGGATGACGTCGGGGGACCAGCGGAGTTTCTTGACAGTCTCCAGGACACCCCTGGCGAAGAACACCGCCCTCTGCCCGTTGTCCTCGAAGAACTTCCCGTCGGCGTCGAAAGCTGTCTGCTTGCGGCGGAAGAAGTCGTCGTTGTCAATGAAATAGACCTGGATCCTGGCGGCGGCGATGGAGGCGACCTTGATGACAAGGGTCCTGTCCACGTCGCTGATGATGATGTTCATCCCGGAGAGCCGGATCACCTCGTGCAACTGGTTCTTTCTCTCGTTGATGCAGCCATAGCGAGGCATGAACGCCCTGATCTGCCTCTTCCTGTCCTGGATGCCCTGCGGAAGGAAACGACCGATCCTGGAGATGGTGGTCTCCGGGAGGAACGGCATGATCTCCGAGCTGATGAAGAGAACTTTGTTGACGGGATTTCCCATATTAATTAATTGTCTCGCAAAGGTAATAAATTTTTTTCAATTATTGATAATTCACTATATTTGAACTCTGTTTGGAGGATTTCGAAGATGTCGTCAGGCGAGAACAAAATGATCCGCAGAAGGCTCGCCGGAGCCTGGGTCTCCAGTGTCATCAGCATCACTCTGGTGCTCTTTCTCGTGGGTGTGGCCAGCATGCTCCTGGTCAATGCGAAAGGGCTGTCCGACTATTTCAAGGAGAACGTCCAGGTGTCGGTCATGATGAGGCAGGAGGTCAGCGAGGAGTCGGCCATGGACTACGCCGCCTCCCTTGACTCCAAGCCTTTCGTCAAGGCCACGAGGGTCGTCTCCAAGGCCGAGGGCGTCAAGGAGATGACCGAGATGCTGGGCGAGGATTTCCTGAAGGTTTTCGAGTCAGCCCCGATCCCGGTCTCCGTCGACGTCACCTTGAGGGCGGAATATGTCACCGCGGACAGCCTGGGCCTCGTGAGGGAGGAGATCTCGGCGTCCCCGCTCGTCGAGGAGGTGGTGTACCAGCAGTCCCTGGTGGAGAAACTGAACACCAACCTCGCCAAGATCTCCCTGATCCTCGGGGTCTTCGTGCTCCTGCTCCTGTTCATCTCTTTCGTCCTGATCAACAACACGGTCAGGCTCAACGTGTACTCCAAGAGGTTCACCATCCACACGATGAAGCTCGTGGGCGCCACCAAGTCTTTCATCAGGGGGCCTTTCCTCGGACAGTCTGTCTTTCAGGGGCTCCTGGCGGCCTTCCTCGCGATCCTCGCCCTGCTCGGGGCCCTCTTCTTCGTGAGGAGGGAGTTCTCCAGGCTCTTCGAGGTGTTCAGCCTTGACCTTCTCCTCATGGTGATGGGCATAGTGGTCGTCTCGGGAGTGGCCATCTGCCTCGTGAGCACTTACCTCGTGGTCGGGAGGCTGGTCTCCTTGCCGAAAGACGATCTGTATTACTGATTCCTGAATATTCGAATATCATGTCTGATAACACAAAAATGGCGATCACCCGCAAGGGTTTGAAATGGATTCTGATGGGCTTCCTCGTCATGGTGGCCGGATTCATCCTGATGATGGGAGGCGGGGTCAAGGATCCCCAGGTGTTCAACTGGGCGATGTTTGATTTCCGCAGGCTCGTGGCCGCCCCCGTGGTCATCATCTGCGGGGTGGTCATAGTGATCATAGCGATCATGAGGCGTCCCGCCAAGGGAGAAGAGACAGGCAAGTGAGATGGATTGGTTGCAGGCTCTTTTCCTCGGCTTGGTCCAGGGGCTCACAGAGTTCCTGCCGGTCAGCTCCAGCGGACATCTGCTTATAGCCAGGGAACTCCTCGGGGTTGACGCCGAGGGCTTCCTCGATTTCACCGTGACGGTCCATATGGCGACTGTCCTCAGCACCATCGTGGTGTTCTGGAAGCCTATTCTCCGTCTTCTGTCCGGCTTTTTCAAGTTCAAGTACAACGACGAGACCGACTATGTCCTCAAGATTCTGGTGTCGATGATTCCGGTGTCGCTGGTGGGTCTTCTTCTCAAGGATAAGGTCGAGGCCCTTTTCGGCGACTCGCTGACCACTGTCGCGGTCTTCCTGGCAGTGACCGCCGCCCTGCTGTTCTTCTCGGACATGTTCGGGAAGCCGGTGGTTCGGCCGGTCCCTGAGCCAGTCGATGGTTCGACAAGCTCACCAACCGGAGGGCCTCGGAACGGTATCAAGTTCTGGCAGGCGCTCCTGGTCGGAGCCGGCCAGGCCTTGGCGGTGGCCCCCGGCCTGTCCCGCTCCGGGACCACGATCTCCGTGGGCTTGTGCGCCGGGGTGCGCCGGGATGTCATGGCCCAGTTCTCTTTCCTGATGGTGCTCATCCCCATCATCGGCGAGCAGGCCCTGGATGTCCTCAAGGCCGTCACAGGCCATGCCGCCATGGGCGGCGGGATCAGTCCTGTCTGCCTGGCCGTGGGCTTCATCGCCGCGTTCGCGGCCGGCCTTCTCGCCTGCAAAGCCATGGTCGCCCTCGTCAGGAGGGCCAGGCTCAGCTGGTTCGCCCTCTATTGCCTCGCCGTGGCGGTGTTGATATTCATATTCGCCTGACATGCCCGACAGACACCTCATCTACTTCGTCTCTGACGTCCACCTGGGTTTGGACGTGGCCGATCCCGCCGGCAGGGAGGCCCGCTTCGTCCGTTTCCTGGAGTCGATCCCGAAGGACGCCGCGGCCCTGTACATGCTCGGGGACATCTGGGATTTCTGGTACGAGTACAGGGATCTTGTCCCTAAGGGATATGTCCGGGTGTTCGCCGCTCTCATGGACCTGATCGAGGCCGGGGTCAAGGTGTATTTCTTCCAGGGCAACCACGACATCTGGTGCTACCACTACTTCTCCGACATGGGCATCGAGATCCTCCAGCAGCCTTATGTGATGGAAGCCGGAGGAAAGACATTCTGCCTCGGTCACGGGGACGGGCTCGGCCCGGGCCATTTCTGGTACAAGGTGATGAGGAAGACTTTCCGCTGCAAGTTCTGCCAGAGGATGTTCAGCGCCCTGCTGCACCCCACGCTCGCTTTCACTATCGGGAAAGGATGGTCAAGGAAGAGCCGCGTGGCCAGGAGTGAGGAATATGTGTTCAAGGGCGAGTCCGAGCCCCTGTACAAGTTCGCCGTTGATTTCTCGCGAGACAGGAAGGTGGATTATCTGGTGTTCGGGCACTTCCACACCTCTGTCGACATGACTCTGCCGGACGGCGCCAGGCTGATCGTGCTGAAGGACTGGATGGATCCTCAGTCCTCGAGTTTCATGGTCTTCGACCTGATGTCCGGCCGTGTCGGCATCTCCCAGAATATCGAGTAATACAGGGCGTCGAACTCGCCGCTCTGCCACTTCTCGACAAGATACTCGGTCATCTTGTCATCCCCTTTCGGGTCGTAGCCGCTTTTGAGGTCGTTCCCGAAGATCTTCGCCACTCCCTGCCAGAAACCGGCGGTGATCCCGCTCTTGTAGCCCTTGATGATCATGTACGAGGATCGTCCTATCTCCCTGTCTATCAATTTAATCAGAAGACGTCCCTGGGAGATGCTCATGCTCTTGAGAGGTTTCTCGTAGGCCTCGAACAACTCGCTTTGCATCTGGCCGATGTATTTCTCTTTCTGCCTTCTTCGGAGGCTGTTGGCGGCTATGTGGTGGTCGACCTGGACTGTCAGGTCCTTGGCGAGCAGGGCGTAGGGATAGACCTTGTTGAAATTGTACACCAGGCGGTAGTAATTCTTCAGGTCGCTCTTGCCCCTCCGGCCGCGGGGAAATACCCAGATGGGGTTGATGCTGTCGTAATAGACCGTGTCTCCTTTCTCGACCCGGTAGCCCATGTAGGCGGCACCCTCCCTCCTTACGGAGAGCGGGGCCTCGGGCTCTTCCTGGGCGGCGAGAGGCGCCGCGGCCAGGAGGCACGCGAGGGCGATCATCAGAAGAGAGACAGGCTTGGTCTTATTCATGGCGTCCGATCGGTCTGATCCGGTTTTTCGCCGAAAAAAACGTGCCATAAAGATAGGTTCTCGCGTGAGATGTCGAAACTGAAGGATATTTTTTTCAGGCCAAAGTCATAAATCGTTGAGAATGACTGATTTTGTCGTCAATTTTCATGGTCGAAAAAGTTAAAAAATTTTTGAGATTATGTTTGAAATCCAATATTTTTCGCTAAATTTGCAGTCCCAAAATCCGGGGATTATTGGATTAAGCCGCTGATAATCAATGATTTGGGAAAGTTTGAATGTTTTTTAAAGTTATACGGCAATGTTACAACCAAAGAAAACCAAGTTCAGAAGGGAACAGAAGAACGTGATGAAGGGAATGGCCCAGAGGGGCAATCAGCTCGCGTTCGGTTCCTTCGGCCTCAAGACCCTCGAGAACTGCTGGATCACCGCCCAGCAGATCGAGTCCGCCCGTCAGGCCATCTCTCGTCGCATGAATCGTGAGGGACAGATATGGATCAGGATATTCCCGGTCAAGCCCTTTACCAAGAAGCCTCTCGACACCCGTATGGGTAAAGGTAAGGGTGATCCCCAGGGCTTTGTCGCCCCTGTGACCCCCGGCAGGATCATTTTCGAGGCCGACGGAGTCTCTCTCGCCACAGCCAAGGAGGCGATGCGCCTCGCTTCCCACAAGCTCCCTATCGCGACCAAGTTCGTCGTCCGCAGGGATTATGTTGAATAATTAAATGGAGTAGATAAGAAATGAAATCATCTGAAGTTCGTGAGATGTCAGTCGCCGACCTGCGTGACCGCATCCAGGTTGAAAGGAAGAGGCTCGAGACCATGAAGCTCAACCACGCCATCTCTCCATTGGAGAACACATCCGAGTTTAAGAAAGTCAGGAAGGATATCGCTCGTATGATCACTATCCTCGCTGAGAAAGAAAAAGACCAGAAATAATTAAGTCATGGAAGAAATCAGGAATCTTCGTAAAGAGAGGATCGGCGTAGTGGTCAGCAATAAGATGGACAAGACCATCGTGGTCAAGGTTGAGACCAGGAAGAAGCACCCCCTCTACGGAAAGTTCATCAAGCAGTCCACCAAGTTCGTCGCCCAGGACGACAAGAATGAGTGCGACGAGGGCGATACCGTGCGCATCATGGAGACCCGTCCTTTGAGCAAGACCAAGAGGTGGAGATTAGTTGAAATCGTTGAAAAAGTCAAATAGTTATGATACAGCAGGAAACACGTTTACAGGTCGCCGACAACAGCGGAGCCAAGGAGGTCCTTTGCATCCGCGTGCTTGGAGGTACGCATCATAGGTACGCGACAGTGGGCGACCAGATCGTGGTGGCGATCAAGAGCGCCATCCCCAGCGGTGACGCCAAGAAGGGAACGGTCTCCAAGGCCGTTGTTGTCCGCACCAAGAAGGAAATCCGCAGGCCGGACGGTTCTTACATCCGTTTCGACGACAACGCTTGCGTTCTTTTGAACAACGCCGGCGAGCTTCGCGGCACGCGTATCTTCGGCCCCGTGGCCAGGGAACTGCGCGAGAATTACATGAAGATTGTGTCTCTGGCACCTGAGGTCCTTTAATATCCGGAAGAATCATGAAAAAGTTACATATCAAGAAAGGTGACACTGTGTATGTCAACGCCGGCAACGACAAGGGTAAGACCGGAAAGGTCTTGTCCGTGTTCCCCGCCAAGGATCGCGTGATCGTCGAGGGTGTCAACATCGTCAGCAAGCACTCAAAGCCCAGCGCCGCCCATCCGCAGGGTGGTATCATCAAGCAGGAGGCGGGGATCCACATCTCCAACCTTCAGCTCATTGACCCGACGACCAACAAGCCCACCAGGGTCGGCTACAAGTTCGTCGATGGCAAGAAGATCCGTTACGCTAAGAAATCAGGAGAGGAGATCAAATAATCATGGCAAAGAAAGCAGCGAAACCCGTGGAAGCGCAGGCGCTTCCGAAGGATTATGTCCCTTCCCTCAAGAAGGTTTACAAAGAGGAGATCGTCGACCAGCTCATGAAGCGGTTCTCCTACACCACAGTCATGCAGGTTCCCAAGCTCGTGAAGATCACGATCAACGAGGGCATCGGTGACGCCACTTCCGACAAGAAACTCGTCGAGGAGGCCGCCGAGGAGCTCGCCAAGATCGTCGGCCAGAAGGCTGTCCTCACCACTTCCAAGAAGGACGTCTCCAACTTCCGTCTCCGTAAGGGTATGCCCATCGGTGTGAAGGTCACCCTGCGCGATGTCAAGATGTACGAGTTCCTCGAGAGGCTCGTCCGCGTCTCCCTCCCTCGTATCAGGGATTTCAACGGCATCGCCGCCAAGATGGACGGAAGGGGCAACTACACCCTCGGTCTCAAGGAGCAGATCATCTTCCCTGAGGTTGACATCGACAAGAACCCCCGTATCCACGGAATGGAGATCACTTTCGTCACGACGGCCAAGACTGACGAGGAGGCCCACGCCCTTCTCTCCGCTTTCGGCCTTCCTTTCAAGAAACATAACAATTAAGGAATATGGCAAAAGAATCAATGAAAGCCCGCGAAGTTAAGCGCGCGAAGCTGGTCGCCAAGTATGCCGAGAAGAGGCAGGCTCTCAAGGAGGCTGGTGATTGGGCCGCTCTCGACAAGCTCCCCAAGAACTCCTCTCCTGTCCGTCTGCACAACCGTTGCTCCCTCACCGGCCGTCCCAAAGGCTACATGAGGAAGTTCGGACTCAGCAGGATCCAGTTCCGTGAGATGGCCAGCAACGGTCTGATCCCGGGTGTCAAGAAGGCGAGTTGGTAGAGTATTTTATCACAACTTATATATTAACAATCGGATATCGGGCGTTCCGTCAAGGACGTCGATCTAAAAACAAAAGAAAAAATGACTGATCCAATTGCAGATTATCTTACCAGGATCCGCAACGCCTACATGGCGGGGAAGAAGGTCGTGGAAATCCCTTCATCCAAGATGAAGCTCGCCATAACCAAGATCCTGTGCGAGAAGGGCTACATCCTCAGCTACAAGGTGGTCGAGGGTACCCCGTACAACACGATTAAAATCGCTCTGAAGTATCACCCTCAGACCAAGATGGCCGCCATCAAGAAGATCCAGCGCGTCTCCACTCCCGGTCTGCGTGTCTACGCCGATGTGGAGAACATGCCGAGGGTACTCAACGGATTGGGCATCGCCGTCCTCTCCACCTCCAAGGGAGTCATCACCGACAAGGAGGCCAAGAACCTTAACGTCGGCGGCGAGGTCATCTGCTATGTTTATTAATATTAAAGGAAAGAATAATGTCAAGAATTGGTAAATTGCCTGTAAGCCTTCCGGAGAAAGTGAGCGTCGAGATGCTCCCTGGCAACGTGTTGAAGGTTAAAGGCCCCCTCGGTGAGCTGAGCCAGAAGGTCGATCCCGACATCAAGGTCACCGTTGAGGACAATGAAATCAAGTTCGAGCGTCCGACGGATCAGCCGAGGCACCGCTCCATGCACGGTCTCTACCGCGCTCTCGTTCACAACATGGTGGAAGGCGTGTCCAAAGGCTTCGAGACGAGGCAGGAGCTGGTCGGCGTGGGTTACCGCGTGGCCGCTCAGGGACAGCTCCTTACCTTCTCTCTCGGTTACTCCCACGAGATCCAGCTCATGCTCGCTCCCGAGGTGACCGCCGAGGTTCCCAACGTGAAGAAGGGCGAGAACCCCGTCCTCATCCTCAGGAGCAACGACAAGCAGCTCCTCGGTCAGGTCGCGGCCAAGGTCCGTTCTCTCCGCAAGCCGGAGCCTTATAAGGGTAAGGGTATCAAGTTCGTCGGCGAGCAGCTCCGCCGCAAGGCCGGTAAGACAGCCGCCGCTAAATAGTTAGGAGGACACAGATATGGCATTGAGTAAAGTAGAAAGAAGAAAAAGGATCCATTACCGCATCCGTAAGCATGTCAATGGAACCGCCGAGAGGCCTAGGCTGTTTGTCTTCAGAAGCAACAAGCAGATCTATGCCCAGATTATTGATGATGAGAAGGGCGTGACCCTCGCGGCCGCCGCTTCCAACGACAAGGTCCTCGCCGCCGAGTGCAAGGGCAAGACCGGCATCGAGGCCGCCGCCATCGTCGGCAAGGCCGTCGCCGAGCGCGCCAAGGAGAAGGGGATCGATAAGGTCTGTTTCGATCGTGGAGGTTATCTCTATCACGGCAGGGTCAAGAGTTTGGCCGACGGTGCCCGTGAAGGTGGACTTGTTTTCTAATTGGTAAAGACTATGGCAAATACAAATGTTAAAAGAGTAAAGACCTCTGACCTTGAGCTTAAGGACAGGTTGGTCGCCATCCAGAGAGTGACCAAGGTCACTAAGGGTGGTCGTCACTTCCGCTTCGCCGCTATCGTGGTGGTGGGTGACGAGAACGGCGTTGTTGGTTATGGTCTTGGAAAAGCCAACGAGGTTACCGCCGCTATCGCCAAGGGTGTCGAGGACGCCAAGAAGAACCTTGTGAGGATCCCGGTCATCAACTCGACCATCCCTCACGAGCAGGTCGCCAAGTACGGCGGCGCCGAGGTGTTCATGAAGCCCGCGGCTCCCGGTACCGGTGTGAAGGCCGGAGGCGCCATGCGCGCTGTCTTCGAGTCGGCTGGCATCCAGAACGTTCTGGCGAAGAGCAAGGGTTCTTCCAACCCTCACAACCTCGTCAAAGCCACCGTCACCGCTCTCACCGAGATGAGGGACGCCTACACAGTGGCCGGTCTCCGCGGTATCCCCATGAGTAAAGTTTTTAACGGATAGGAGACTTGAATATGGCAAAGCTTAAGATAACACAGGTCAAGAGCAAGAACGGGTCCACCCAGAGGCAGAAGGACAATCTCCGCTCCCTCGGGATCCGCAGGATTGGCCAGACCGTCGAGGTCGAGAAGAATCCGGTGACAGAAGGCCAGCTCGCCAAGATCCGTCACCTTGTGGTTGTTGAAGAAGTAGATTAAGGAGGAAAGGAGATGAAACTATCAGAATTGAAACCCGCGAAAGGCGCGACACATAAGAGCAAACGTATAGGCCGTGGCGAAGGTTCCGGAAGAGGCGGCACAGCCACCCGTGGAACCAAGGGCGCCCAGGCCCGCGCCGGATACGAGCACAAGATCGGCTTCGAGGGTGGCCAGATGCCCCTTCAGAGACGTCTTCCCAAGTTCGGATTCAAGAACCCCACCAGGGTCGAGTACAAGGCGGTCAACGTCTCCGCTCTTCAGGCTCTCTCCGAGATGCTCGGGAAGCCCGAGATCGATCTCGATGACATCAAGTTCGCCGGCCTCGCCGACTCCAAGGAGCTTGTGAAGATCCTCGGTAACGGTGAGATCACCTCCGCCCTCACAGTGACAGCCGACGCTTTCAGCGCGTCAGCCAAGTCCAAGATCGAGGCCGCCGGTGGCAAGGCAATCGTAATCGAAAAGTAATCCAGGAGAGATGAAGAAGTTTATTGAGACAATAAAGAACATCTTCAAGATCGAGGAGCTTCGCACGAGGCTCGGCTACACCTTCCTTCTCATCCTCATCTACAGGTTGGGATGCTTCATCGTGTTGCCGGGTATCGACACCACCATGCTGGCCCAGCTCAAGAACACGACCCAGCAGGGACTCGTCGGTCTGTTGAACATGTTCTCCGGAGGAGCGTTCGGTAACGCCTCGGTCTTCGCGCTGGGTGTGATGCCGTACATCTCCGCTTCCATCGTGGTCCAGCTCCTCGGGATGTTCGTCCCCTACTTCCGGAAACTCCAGATGGAAGGAGAGAGCGGCCGCAGGAAGATGAACCAGATCACCAGGTACCTCACCGTCCTCATCCTCTGCATCCAGGGCCCGGCCTACATCGCCTCGATCCACAGCCAGATCCCCGGCGCCGCTTTCGTCGCCGAGACCCAGCTCGGATGGAGCCGTTTCGCCTACAACCTCGTGGCCACCATCATCCTTATGTCCGGCTCGTTGTTCGTGATGTGGCTCGGTGAGAGGATCACCGACAGGGGTATCGGTAACGGTATCTCCCTCCTCATCATGATCGGTATCGTGGCCCGTCTGCCTTACGCTCTCGTGGCCGAGGTCGGTACCAAGATCACCACCACCACCGGTGGAGGCCCCATCGCCCTCATCGTCGAGCTCATCGTCTGGTTCCTCGTGATTGTCGCCACGATCGCCCTTGTCCAGGCTGTCAGGAAGGTTCCTGTGCAGTACGCCAAGAGGGTCATCGGCAACAGGCAGTACGGCGGAGTCCGCCAGTACATCCCCCTGAAGATGAACGCGGCCGGTGTCATGCCTATCATCTTCGCCCAGGCGCTGATGCTGTTCCCGCTTCTCTTCTCCCGTTTCGATGCGACCAGGGGTATCGCGGCCAGCCTGAGCAATTACACCGGTTTCTGGTACAACCTGATATTCGGCCTTCTCGTTGTGATATTCACTTACTTCTACACCGCGGTCACGGTCAACCCGACCATGATGGCCGAGGACATGAAGAAGAATGGCGGGTTCATCCCCGGAGTCAAGCCTGGAAAGGCCACGGTCAACTACCTTGACGACATCATGTCCAAGGTGACCCTCCCCGGATCCATATTCCTCGCCATCATAGCGATCCTCCCGGCTTTCGCCAGGATCGCCGGTATCAACGACTCGTTCGCCGGGTTCTACGGGGGAACCTCCCTCCTGATTCTTGTGGGTGTCGTCCTTGACACTTTGCAGCAGGTCGAGAGTTATCTCCTCATGCGTCACTATGACGGTCTGATGAAGACCGGGCGTCTGTCCGGACGTTCCGGAATGTAATATTGGTAATTTAAGGTTCGATGGTTAAGCCCAAGACAGAAGAAGAGATCGCCCTGTTGCGCGAGAATGCCATTATCGTCTCGAAGACGTTGGCGGAAGTCGGTAAGTGGGTCGCCCCTGGTGTGACAACCGCGAGGTTGAATGAGGTGGCCGAGACTTTCATCCGCGACAACGGCGCCGTTCCAAGCTTCCTTGGTTTCGAGGGCTTCCCCGCCGCCACCTGCATGTCTGTCAACGACGTTGTCGTCCACGGATTCCCGTCGGACTATGTCCTCAAGGAGGGTGACATCGTCAGTTGCGACATCGGGACGCTGTACAAGGGCTATAACGGTGACTCGGCGTACACCTTCCCCGTCGGGGAGGTGGACGCCGCCACCCAAAAGCTCCTTGATGTCACGAAGGCCTCTCTTTACAAAGGTATCGAGGCGGCCGTGGCGGGGGCCAGGACCGGCGACATAGGACACGCGGTGCAAACGTACGCCGAGTCATTCGGTTTCTCAGTGGTTCGTGAGCTGGAAGGCCACGGGCTGGGAAAGGAGATGCACGAGGCTCCCGGAATCCCGAATTTCGGGCGCAGGGGCCACGGCGCCAAGCTCCCTGAGGGACTGGTGATCTGCATCGAGCCGATGATCAACGCCGGAGGAAGAGGAGTGTACCTGGCCAGGAACGGCTGGGCTGTCCACACCTCCGACCACAAGAAATCGGCCCATTTCGAGCTTACGGTTGTTGTCCGTCGCGGGAAAGCCGAGCGGTTGTCGACCTTTGATTATATAGAAAGTACTGGCAAGTAGAATTTTAAAGTGTTTTTTCAATGTCCAAACAAGTAGCGATAGAACAAGACGGGAAAGTTATCGAGACTCTCCCGAACGCGATGTTCAAGGTGGAGCTCGAGAACGGCCACGTCCTTCTTTGCAATATCTCGGGGAAGATGAGGATGAATTTCATCCACATCCTGCTCGGGGACAGGGTGCGGGTTGAAATTTCACCTTATGATTTGACTAAGGGAAGGATATCTTTCAGGTACAAATAAAACAAACACTCGATATGAAAGTCAAAACATCCATCAAGAAGCGCAGTGATGATTGCAAGATCGTCAGACGCAAAGGCCGTCTCTATGTCATCTGCAAGAAGAACCCCAAGTTCAAGATGCGCCAGGGATAACAGCGGTTTGTAAAACAAATAAAGACAAAGATAAATTATGGCAAGAATAGCCGGTGTTGATTTACCTAACAACAAAAGGGGTGAGATAGGTCTCACTTACATTTTCGGTATCGGCCGCAGCAGCGCGAGGGAGATCCTCGACAAGTGCGGTATCGACTACGACATCAAGGTCGGTGAATGGAATGACGAGCAGGTCGCCCTGATCCGTAACCTCATCAACGAGGAGTACAAGATCGAGGGTGAGCTCCGTTCCTCCGTCCAGATGAACATCAAGCGACTGATGGACATCGGTTGCTATCGCGGTATCCGTCATCGTATCGGCCTCCCTGTCCGCGGACAGAGCACCAAGAACAACGCCCGTACGAGGAAGGGTAAGAAGAAGACTGTCGCGAACAAGAAGAAGGCGACCAAGTAAAATCTGATGAATCATGGCAAAGAAAACAACATCATCCAAGAGAGTCGTCAAGGTTGAGGCCGCGGGCCAGGCCCACATCTCCTCCACCTTCAACAACGTGATCGTTTCCCTGACCAACAACCAGGGTCAGGTCATCAGTTGGTCTTCCGCTGGCAAGTGCGGTTTCCGCGGCTCCAAGAAGAACACTCCTTACGCCGCCCAGATGGCCGCCGAGGACGCTTCCAAGACCGCTTACGACGCTGGTCTCCGCAAGGTTAAGGTCTATGTGAAGGGCCCCGGCGCCGGCCGCGAGTCCGCCATCAGGACCATCAATAACGCTGGCATCGTCGTCACCGAGATCATCGACGTGACCCCTATGCCTCACAACGGTTGCAGACCGAAGGGCCGCCGTAAAGTTTAATCACATTAATCAGAGTTTATCATGGCAAGATACACTGGTCCTACCACCAAGATCGCCCGTAAGTTCGGCGAGCCTATATTCGGAAGCGACAAGGATTTCGAGAAGAGGAACTATCCTCCCGGACAGCATGGTCTGGCCTCCAAGCGCAAGAAGCAGAAGGAGTA
Source organism: Bacteroidales bacterium (assembly GCA_017429765.1). Lineage (GTDB taxonomy): Bacteria > Bacteroidota > Bacteroidia > Bacteroidales > UBA932 > Cryptobacteroides. Next base: position 23,854 of record JAFROJ010000004.1, read on the forward strand.
CGGCACCCAGCTGAAGGAGAAGCAGAAGGTGCGCTACATGTACGGCCTCCTCGAGCGTCAGTTCCACAACACCTATCTCAAGGCCACCCGCATGAGCGGACAGAGGGGTGAGAACCTCCTCTTCCTCCTCGAGTCAAGGCTTGACAATGTCGTCTACAGGATGGGAGTGGCTCCCTCAAGGGCCGCCGCGAGGCAGCTCGTGTCCCACGCCCACATCACCCTCAACGGTGAGGTTTGCGACATTCCCTCATGCCAGGTCAAGCCCGGAGACGTCGTCGCGGTCAGGGAGCGTTCCAAGAGCCTGGAGGTTATCCAGAAGAGCGTCGCTTCCGCCTCTAAATATTCATGGATCGAGTTCGACCCCAAGGCGCTGTCAGGCAAGTTCCTGAACGTCCCCACGAGGGCTGACATCCCTGAAAACATCAACGAGCAGCTCATAGTTGACCTGTACTCCAAGTAATCGTAAACACCAAAAAGAATAATCATGGCAATCTTGGCATTTCAGAAACCTGACAAGGTGATAATGCTTGAAGGAACCGACACTGTCGGCCGTTTCGAGTTCAGGCCTCTCGAGCCTGGCTACGGCCAGACGATCGGCAACGCCCTGAGGCGTATCCTTCTCGCGTCGCTCGAGGGTTTCGCTATCAGTCAGATCAAGATCTCCGGCGTGGACCAGGAGTTCGCGACGATCACGGGAGTGATCGAGGGGATGCAGGACATCATCCTTAACCTCAAGCAAGTGAGATTCAAGAGGATGGTGGAGTCTGTCGACACCGAGGTCGCGAATATCGTCATCAGCGGGAAGAATGAGTTCACCGCCGAGGATATCTCCAAAGGATTGTCTTCTTTCAAGGTGTTGAATCCCGAGCAGCATATCTGCTCGCTCGAACCGTCTGTCACTCTCGAGATGACCCTGACCATCACCAAGGGCCGCGGCTTCGTGCCCGCCGAGGAGATGAGGGATGAGAACACGCCCATCGCCACTATTCCGGTGGACGCTGTCTACACCCCTATCAGGAAGGTCAACTGGACAGTAGAGAACTGGCGCGTCGAGCAGAAGACCGACTACGAGAAGCTCAACCTCGAGATCATCACGGATGGATCGATCTCGCCCAACCAGGCTTTGCAGGAGGCCGCCAATATCCTTATCTACCACTTCAAGCTTTTCACCGACGACAAGAAGATCTCCCTGGAGAACACTCCGGAGTCGGATTCCAAGGAGCTTGACGAGGAAAGTCTCAGGATGAGGCATCTCCTCCTCACCAAGCTTTCTGACATGGGCCTGTCCGTGAGGGCTTACAACTGCCTTAAGGCGGCCGACATCGACACGTTCGCCGATCTTGTCTCCTATTCCAGGAACGAGCTCATGAAGTTCAGGAATTTCGGCAAGAAGTCGCTCAACGAGATCGACCTACTGGTTGAGAGGATGAAGCTCCAGTTCGGCATGGATGTCAGAAAGTATAATATTGAACCTAAGAAAAAGACCGTAGAATAATGAGGCACAATAAAGCAATCAATCACCTGGGCCGTAAGAGCAGCCATCGCAAGGCTATGCTGGCGAACATGGCTACCTCTCTGATCCTTCACAAGAGAATCACCACCACCGTCGCCAAGGCCAAGGCCCTGAAGAGTTATGTGGAACCGCTCATCACCAAGTCAAAGGAGGACTCCACCCACTCCCGCCGTATGGTATTCAGCTATCTGAAGAACAAGGAGGCTATCAAGGAGTTGTTCGGAGTCATCGCCCCGAAGATCGCTGATCGTCCCGGCGGATACACCCGCGTGCTCCACACCGGTTTCCGTCTCGGTGACGGCGCCGACATGGCTCTGATCGAGCTTGTCGATTTCAACGAGGCCGCTCTCGCCGCCGATAAGAAGGAAGTCAAGAAGTCAACCCGCCGCAGCCGCGCCAAGAAGGCCGCCCCTGCCGCCGAGATTCCCGCTCCCGAGGCTCCCGAGACCCCCGAGGCTTAGCGCGATATCAACAAGTTAAAGTTTCCGGAACGGAGGTTAATTTTCCGTCCCGGAAATTTTTTATATAAGAATAACCCGCCTTTTCTTATATTTGTTATATGAGAAATCGTTTTACTATTCTTCCGGTCCTTCTTCTCTCGCTCCTCTGCTCTTGCGGGTCAGGGGATAATTCCGGCGAGAGCCCTGTCAAGTCCTATTACCCCAAGGCCAAAGGCACCTTCCGCGTCATGTCCTACAATGTCGGTGCGATGCACAAATTCATTCCCGACCTGCGGGACAATGTCGACATGATCGCCGCGATGATCCGGGAGACCCAGCCGGATGTCGTGGGGCTCAGCGAGCTTGACAGCTGCAACCAGCGGCACAATGTGAACCAGGTCGCCATGCTGACCGAGGCCATCGGCAAATGGAGCTGGTACTTCGGGAAAGCCCTCGACTACAGGGGCGGATCCTATGGCAACGGAATCATAGTCCCCTCGAAAACGAAGGTGGTGAACCAGTACTCCCATCGTTACCCGAACCCGACCCTTGAGGAGGAGAACCCCCGGGAGACCCGATCGGTCATAGTCCTGGAGACAGACAAATACATCCTGCTCGCCACCCATCTCGGGGGTGGCACCTACAACCTTCCGGACGGTGGCAAGGCCAATTACATGCTGCTCCAGATCGAGGACCTGAACAAGCTTGCCCTTGAGAAGTACAAGGGCTCCCGTGTCCCGGTCTTCCTGTGCGGTGACATGAACGCGACCCCTGGCTCGGAGCCAATCCAGGCCTTGGAACAGTACTGGGAAGTCATCTCCAACCAGGATGAGATGACGACGGTCAACACCCACCGCACAATCGACTTCATATTCCATCTCAAGGACTCCGCCCCGGTCGAGGTCATCGGGGCCCACACCCTGCTCAAGTTCTACGACGGGGATTCCGAGAAGGCCTCGGACCATTTCCCGATCTACGCCGACGTGAAATTCTAGTTATTCATCATGAGAAACAAAGCCATACTCATCGCCTGCCTGGCCCTTCTGGCCGCAGGTTGCGAAGACAAGGGGAACTTCCCCAAAGACAAGGGTGTCCTCAGGATAGTCCAGTACAACGTCGGCGTCTTCTCGAAAGAGATCGACAACAGCGTCCCGATGGTCGCCGACATGATGAAAGAGCTCAAGGCGGACGCCGTCTCCGTCAACGAGCTGGACAGTTGCAACACCCGTCACATGAACAACCAGCTCTCCGACTTCGCCGAGGCGATGGGCGGATGGAATTTCCGTTTCAGCAGGGCTATGCCCTATCGTGAAGGTGCCTACGGGGTCGGCGTGACTGTCCCGGACGAGATCGTCGACGCCATGACTGTCGCCCTGCCTAAAGACTCGGGTTCCGAGCCGAGAGCCTGCGGAGTGGTCGAGACTCCCTGTTACGTCCTGGCCACCACCCACCTCGACCATCGCTCGCGGGAGGCCGCTGTCCTTCAGGCCAAGACCCTCACGGCCGCCATCAAGGCCAAGTACGGCGAGACGGACAAGCCCGTGTTCCTTGCCGGCGACATGAACTCCAAGCCCGAGAGCGAGGTTCTCACCGAGCTTGCCAAGGACTGGACGGTGATCTCGGTCCAGGACAACACCTACCCCTCCAACGGGGGCAAGGCCTGCATCGATTACATCCTTGTCCTCAATAACAAGGCGAAAGTCAAGGTGATAGGCTCCGGCGTCCCCGTCAAGTTCGAGACCGGCGACGTGGCCATAGCCTCCGACCACCTCCCCATCTATGTCGATGTGAAAATCAAATAATCCGAGAATATGAGAAGAGCAGTTATTCCTCTGGCCCTCACCGTCCTCCTCGCCGCCTCATGCGGAGGCGGGAAAGACGCCGGCATGAAGATGATCACCCCGGTGAAGTTCTCCGACGTCAAGATCGAGGACAGTTTCTGGGGCCCCAGGCTGCAGAGCCATAAAGACGTCACCCTCAATGTCTGCATCGACCAGATCGAGAACCAGACCGGAAGGATCCGGAATTTCGAGAACGCCGCCAAGGGCGAAGGGGAGCATTCGGGAATATTCTTTGACGACTCGGATGTCTACAAGGCCCTCGAGGGCATGGCGTATTCCCTCCAGAACAACCCGGACCCGGCCCTGGAGGCCAAATGCGACGAGTGGATAGCGAAGTTCGCCGCCGCCCAGCAAGAGGACGGCTACATCAACACCTACTACACCCTGACCGGCCTGGAGAACCGCTGGGACTACATGGACAAGCACGAGATGTACTGCGCCGGCCACATGATCGAGGCTGGCGTGGCTTATTACAACGTGACCGGGAAGCGTGAGCTCCTGGATGTCTGCGTCCGTATGGCCGACCACATGATGACCGTCTTCGGCCCCGGGAAGCGCGACTGGGTACCAGGCCACGAGGAGATCGAGCTCGCCCTCGTGAAGCTCTACCAGACCACAGGCGAGAGGAAGTATCTTGAGTTCGCCGACTGGCTTCTCGGAGAGCGCGGCCACGGCCACGGCTCCTACGGCAAGCTCATCAACCGTCCCTGGCCGCCACAATACTATCAAGACGAGGTTCCCGTCCGGGAGATGACCGACATCTCCGGACACGCCGTCCGCTCGATGTACCTCTACTGCGGCATGGCCGACGTCGCGGCCTACACCGGCGACAAGGGCTACACAGAGGCCCTGGACAGGCTCTGGGACGATGTCGTCTTGAGGAACATGTACATCACCGGCGGAATAGGCCAGAGCGCCAGCAACGAGGGTTTCACGAATGACTACTCCCTTCCTAACCTCACCGCTTATTGCGAGACCTGCGCCTCGGTGGGCATGGTGCTCTGGAACTGGAGGATGGGCCAGTTCACCGGCGACGGCAAGTACGCCGATGTCATGGAGCGCTCGATGTACAACGGCGCCTTGGCTGGAATATCTCTCGAAGGCGACAAGTTCTTCTATGTCAACCCTTTGGAGTCGCTCGGGAATCATCACCGCCAGGAATGGTACGGATGCGCCTGCTGCCCCAGCCAGATCTGCCGCTTCCTCCCTTCCATCGGCAACTACATCTACGGGGTGTCCGCCGACGCCGTCTGGGTCAACCTCTACATCGGCGACACCGCCTCGTTCAAGGTCGGACGCAAGGACGTGACCCTCACACAGGAGACCAACTATCCCTGGGAGGGAGCCGTGGCCATCACAGTCGGCGTCAAGGGCTCTCTCAACACCCAGATCAGGCTCCGCGTCCCCGGCTGGTGCGACAACTATTCCATCGCCGTCAATGGTGAGAAAGTCGAGGCGCCCGTCGAGAAGGGTTACGCCGTGATCGACCGTAAATGGAAGGACGGCGACAAGATCGAGCTCAACCTCGACATGCCCGTCAAGGTCGTCGCCGCCGATCCCAGAGTCAAGGAGGACGAGGGGCTCAGGGCCGTCCAGAGAGGACCGATTGTCTATTGCATAGAGGAGGCCGACAACAAGGAAGGATTCGATGACCTGAGAATAGCCGAGGACGCCTCTTTCAAGGCGGCGTTCATCCCCGACAAGCTTCGGGGAATCGTGGAACTGAACACCGAGGTCGAGGGGAAGAACCTGACCTACATCCCTTACTACGCCTGGGATAACCGCGAGGCCGGCAAGATGAAGGTCTGGGTTCCCCTGGCTGATTAATATTCATTGAATATGAGAAGGTTATTGACCATTCTGGGGGTCATCCTGGCGATGGCTCCCGTTCACTCGCAAGCGTACATCCCGAACCGCGCGCCCCTTTTGGATAGCCGCTACTTGGAGCTGCCCCTGGGGGCGATCAAGCCGGAGGGCTGGCTGCGTCTTCAACTCCAGGCCCAGGTCACCGGCCTGACAGGCCATCTCGACGAGGCTTATCCTAATGTCGTCGGGCCTCGCAACGCCTGGCTCGGCGGGGACGGGGACGCCTGGGAAAGAGGCCCTTACTGGATCGACGGCTTGCTGCCGCTCGCTTTCATCCTCGACGACGAGGCCTTGAAGGCCAAGGCCATGGTCTGGGTTGAGGCCATCCTAGGCTCCCAGAAGGAGGACGGCTATTTCGGGCCGGACACCGACCGCGGGCCCGAACCCGGGCTCCAGAGGAACAACTCCCACGACTGGTGGCCGAAGATGGTCGCCCTGAAGATCATCAAGCAGTACTACATGGCGACCCGGGACGAGAGGGTTATCCCCTTCCTGGACAAGTACTTCCGCTACCAGCTTAAGACGCTCCCCGAATATCCCCTCGGCCATTGGACCTTCTGGGGCCAGCAGCGGGGAGGGGACAACCTCGAGGTGGTCCTCTGGCTGTATAACCTCACCGGGGAGTCCTATCTTCTCGACCTCGCCGACCTTATCCACAAGCAGAGCACTGACTGGAGCGGGATATTCCTGGACGGCACCATGCTCCGCACCCAGAACAGCATGCACTGCGTGAACCTCGGCCAGGGTTTCAAGGAGCCGGTGGTATATTACCAGAAGAGCAAGGACCCGGTCATGCTTGAGGCCATGCGAAACGGCGAGAAGACCATCCGGGATTATCTCGGCATGCCCACCGGCCTCTGGGCCGGCGACGAGCTGATACATTTCGGCGAGCCGACCCGCGGCTCGGAGCTTTGCACCGCCGTGGAGATGATGTTCTCCCTTGAGGAGATGTTGAGGATAACGGGAGACACCCACTGGGCCGACTATCTCGAGAGAGTGGCTTACAACGCCCTCCCGACCCAGATCACCGACGATTTCACCGCCCGCCAGTATTACCAGCAGACCAACCAGGTGGAGTGCGCCAGGGGATATGACAGGGATTTTTCCACGCCGCACGATGACACCGATGTTGTCTATGGTGTCCTGAACGGGTATCCCTGCTGCACCACGAACATGCACCAGGGCTGGCCGAAATTCACCCAGAACCTTTGGTACGCGACCGACGACGGCGGTCTCGCCGCACTCGTGTTCGCCCCCTCGTCAGTCGAGGCCGTGGTGGCCGGGGGAGTTAAAGTCAGGGTCAAGGAGGAGACATTCTATCCTTTCGACGAGAATGTCAAGATGACCGTTTCCTTCCTGGACAAGAAGGTCAAAGGAGCTTGGTTCCCGATCAAGTTCCGTGTTCCCGCCTGGTGCCCCGAGCCGGTGGTGAAGGTGAACGGGGAGAAGGTGGACCAGACTCTCGCCGCCGGCGGAACCGTCTCTCTCAGAAGAAATTGGAGCAACGGTGACGTGATCAGTGTGGAGCTTCCAATGGAGATCATCTCCGGGGAGTGGTATGACCGCGCGGCCGTCATCGAGAGGGGACCGCTGGTCTACGCGCTCAGGCTTGAGGAGAACTGGACCAAGAAGGAGTTCAAGCCCGAGGAGAGGGTCCGGTACGGCGAGTGGTACTATGAGGTCAAGACCCCGTCCAAATGGAACTACTGCCTGTCCCGCCAGGACATCGCCCCCAGGAACATCAAGGAGAGGTTCACCTTGGAGCGTCTGGAGACCGACAGGGAGGCCTATCCTTGGAATATCGTGAACGCCCCTCTCGCCATCAAATGTAAGGCGAGGGAGGTTCTTGACTGGACGGCCTACAGGGGCTCGGCCGGGAGGATCGCGTTCTACACCCAGCAGGGCGGGAACATCGGCCCCGAGGAGGAGATCACACTCATCCCCTACGGTTGCACGACTTTGAGGATAACCGAGTTCCCCGTCCGGTGATTGACAATCAAAACGATTTTTTCTATATTTGCTATTTGGTAAACACGATGGTATGAACAATTTATTTTATCTGGTGCCCGCCGCTTCCTTGCTCGCGCTTTTCTTCGCGTGGCACTTCTATCATCAGATGAAGAAGGAGAGCGAAGGGACCCCGACAATGAAGGAAATCGCCCAGTATGTAAGGGAGGGCGCGATGGCCTATCTCAAGCAGCAGTACAAAGTCGTTTTGGTGGTCTTTATCGTCCTGGCCCTTCTGTTCGCGTTCATGGCCTATGTCCTTCACGTGCAGAACGGTTGGGTCCCGTTCGCCTTCCTGACGGGCGGTTTCTTCTCGGCTCTCGCCGGCTACATCGGCATGAGGACGGCCACGTACGCCTCGGCCCGCACAGCGAACGCGGTGAGCCGCTCCCTGAACTCCGGCCTTAAACTGGCTTTCCGTTCAGGAGCTGTCATGGGACTTACCGTCGTGGGTCTCGGCCTTCTCGATATCTCGATTTGGTGGCTGATACTCAACGCCTGCGTTGATAATCCCGACATGTCCCAGAAGCTTGTGGTCATCACCACGACCATGCTCACCTTCGGAATGGGAGCATCCACCCAGGCCCTGTTCGCCAGGGTGGGCGGCGGTATCTACACCAAGGCCGCTGATGTGGGAGCCGATATTGTCGGTAAAGTCGAGCAGGATATTCCTGAGGACGATCCCCGCAACCCCGCCACCATCGCCGATAACGTGGGCGACAATGTGGGAGACGTCGCCGGAATGGGCGCCGACCTTTACGAGTCTTACTGCGGCTCGATCCTCGCCACAATGGCCCTCGGAGCCTCCGCTTTCTTCAGCGCCGGGGTCGAGAGCCAGATGAAAGCCATCCTGGCCCCCATGATGATAGCCGCCATCGGAGTCGTACTGTCGATTATTGGAATATACGCCGTCCGCACCAAGGAAGGGGCTGGCTTGAAGCAGCTTCTGAACTCCCTGAGCGTCGGGACCAACCTTTCCGCGGTCCTGATCGCGGCCGTCACTTTCTGCGTGTTCTATTCACTGGGCTTCCCCAACTGGTGGCAGCTCAGCCTCTCCGTGATCTCCGGTCTTCTGGCGGGAGTCATCATCGGCAAGGCCACCGAATATTACACCTCGCACTCTTACAAGCCGACCCAGAAACTCGCCGAGAGTTCCCAGACAGGTCCCGCCACAGTGATCATCCAAGGCATCGGCCTCGGAATGGTCTCGACTTGCATCCCCGTGGTGACAATAGTCGTGGCGATCCTCCTGTCTTACCTATTCGCCACCGGCTTCTCCTTCGACCCGTCCAAGATCGGCTACGGTCTCTACGGCATCAGCATCGCCGCCGTGGGCATGCTCTCAACCCTCGGAATCACCTTGGCCACAGACGCTTACGGCCCCATCGCCGACAACGCCGGCGGCAACGCCCAGATGAGTGAGCTGGACCCTGAGGTCCGCCACCGCACCGACACCCTCGACGCTCTCGGCAACACCACCGCCGCCACCGGAAAGGGATTCGCCATCGGCTCCGCCGCCCTCACCGCCCTGGCCTTGCTCGCCTCATACATCGAAGAGATCAAGATAGGCCTGCAGCATGTCGGCGTCAAGGCCCTGACCATAGGCGACAAGGTTGTGGATGTGGCGAAGGCCAGTATTCCCGACCTTGTCCAATATTACCAAGTCAACCTCATGAATCCCCGTGTCCTCTGCGGAGTGTTCATCGGAGCGATGATGGCCTTCCTCTTCTGCGGGATGACCATGAACGCCGTGGGACGCGCCGCCGAGAAGATGGTCGTCGAGGTGCGCCGCCAGTTCCGCGAGATCGCCGGTATCCTCGAGGGGAAACAACGTCCCGACTACAAGCGCTGTGTGGAGATCTCCACGAAGGCGGCCCAGCATGAGATGATCACCCCGGCGCTCACAGCTATCATAGTCCCCATTTTGGTAGGAGTCGTCCTCGGTGAGGCTGGTGTCATGGGTCTGTTGATCGGAGGTCTCGGCGCCGGATTCATCCTTGCCATATTCCTCGCCAATTCCGGAGGAGCCTGGGACAACGCGAAGAAGTATGTGGAGGACGGTCATTTCGGCGGTAAGAACTCCGTCAACCACCACGCCACTGTCGTGGGCGACACTGTGGGTGACCCGTTCAAGGACACCTACGGCCCGTCACTGAACATC